>NZ_RQEY01000017.1 GCF_004770105.1 Leptospira andrefontaineae
TATTTGAACGTTGAGAGTGTAATCTCTTTCGATCAAAGGTGATAAGAAGAAGTTATTCAATCCATACTGCAATGAACCAGGATTCAAGAGATTCAAATTGTAAGAACGAATAACCTGCTGAGAAGGATTCGTATCTACAGAAAGCCAAGTAACCAAACCGACAGACGAAGACAAATCACCTACGATACTAGGCCCAGTTTGATTTCCTTGGTTTGTTGTGCTTATAAAGAACTCTCCGCTTCCTTTCAGTGAAATGGAATTGCTTACTAAGGAAAGTTGTCTACCTCGGATAGTAGACTTAGCATTCTCAATATGTTCCCAGAATGAGAAAATATAATTTCCAACAATAATATTTCCTCCTGCCTTCTTCGTAGTTCCTGCCGAAGAATTCCCAATCGAAAGTGCGGAATTGATCGCAATACCGTCAGTCAAATTAATTCCCATCAAATAAATCCCGGTCCCTGAAGAGAAAGAGATTAGTCCAGTGGTTCCAGAAACATAAGTCTTAAATGAATCTACAGCGGTTCCAACTTGGATTAAGCCGGTAGACACGGAATTTCCCGTTGCAAGATCAACTACTCGAGTATTCAGAGTATTTGCATGATTTCTAACGGTAACAAGCCCTCTACCATTCGTTGCTTTTACGGAGATATTTGAAACATAACCAATTTGTTGATTTGATGTAGCGGCCTGCATAGTTCCAGCTGAGCCAACAAGAGATGCGTTAGTTAAGTCATATACTCTATAAGAAACACTATAACTTGGAGGAGGATCATCAATAGAGTCTGTCCACCCTCTTGCATTCAGAATAACTATCGCTTTTGTGCCATCCACATCTACTTTTGTTCCGTAATACCCTGGCGTATTACTGACGGTGTTTACCATTTGGAATGTAGCAGCTGACGCAGTAACAGTGTTTGCCACAGAATTAATTGTGTAAATACGTGCATTCACACGTTTTGTATAGTTAACAAAATCCAACATCCACTGATCGTTCCAAACTACAATCGCGGAACCCGTATTTCCGATTCCGACATTCACATTGCTTGCACCATTCGTGCTAAATGCAGCTGTACGAGTGTCAACCAACACCGGGGCAGCCCCAATCTGTGCACAAGTATTGAGATCCCTTGCAGTCAGATAGATTTGTTTATCGTTCGTGTATGCGATAGCAATCTTTCCGTTGCTTAACTTCGCATCAAATACAGTGCTTGTGGGGAGCCCGGAAGCAATCGTATATTGAGCAGAACAACCGCTTGGCACTAGACCGGTAGAGATTTGGATAAACTTTGCAAGTAAGCTCGTATCTTTGCGCCAAATTACAAAAGATTTATCGCCTTCCGAGACTGTAATAGGTTCGCTAACAGAAACCCCTCCTAAATCGCTCAAGATTGCATCAGCAGAAACTGTTCCAAAACGATACGAAAGTCCAGAATTTGTAGATAATTGGAATTTACCGTCCGAGAGAAAACTATTGAAGCTTCCTGCATCTGACCAAGAGTTCCAATAAGGAACACCTTTGTTGTAATTTCCCATCCAGTTTACTGCTAAATAATCAGGTGTGTATCCTAAACATCCATATGGATGGAAAAGATTTATCCCGGAACAAGAGAAGCTGCTTCCTGTTAAAAGAGGGAGATATTGTGGAATCGAATAATTAGAAGCAGGAGATGCATTCGTTTGCGTATTCCAATCTGTTAAGAAAGAATTATCTACGATTAAACGTACATCTGGCGATGACAAAGCACCAGGAACAGAGACCGAAGTCGTTTTGATATTCTTCTTTTTCATCGCAGTGTCGACAACCACGGTGAATGAGCCGTCAGGATATCCTGGAGTAGGAGTAACACTTACTACAG
>NZ_RQEY01000018.1:300000-528167 GCF_004770105.1 Leptospira andrefontaineae
ATACAACTCCAGCTTATTTAGGTGGATTTGTTTTCTCTTATTTCGCAGAAGAGAAACTGTATTATTTTAAGAAAAAATTCCCTAAGAATGTACATTGTTTTTTCCTAATTCCTGAATTAGAGATATCAACAAATCATTCTAGGAAATGCCTTCCTGATACGTATCCAGTTTCTGATATTATTTTTAATTTGAGTAGAATGTCTACTTGGTGGGAATTTTTAGAATCAGGCGAACCTGGACTTCTAAAAAGAGCGTTGGAAGATAAGATCCATACTCCTTATAGAATGAATTCTGAATTTCCTCTTTTACCTTTGGTGCAAGAGATCGAAAAATTTGCGATCGGTGTTTCTCTTTCCGGAAGTGGTCCAGCTGTTCTTGTTTATACAAGAAGAAAAGACTCTAAAAGATTGGAGAAAAAGTTCTCAGAACTTACAAAACAATTCACTGAAAAATCTGGCATAACTTGCAGATTAGTCCATCTTTCTCCAGATACAAATGGAGCTAAAATTTCTTTTAAGAAGATCTCTTAATCTTCTTCCGAAGATCTTTCTTTTCCGAAAGAGTAGAGTCCTTTTTTATCTCTGGATCTGGTAGCAAGCCCAGGATGGATCTTTTGGACCGAGAATACGAATCTCATTCTTTCCTTACCTAACTTATTCATAAAGAAGTTTGAAGTAATCCCGATCTCGAAGTATTGGGTCATACGATCTTTGATGATCTTATCAGAAATCCTAAAAGATGCAGTTTGCCCTATGATCTCATGGCTTTCTAGTTTTTCCTGGGATTCCATTTTGGAAAAGTACTGCATACGAGGAGGTTTCATAATTGCAGGACCGGAACGATTGATTAGAATATCATAATCTTCCGTATCTTTCCCTTTTTTTAAAATGAATACTAAATGATCATCTTGTATGGACTTACAGAGAGTAGGGATGTCTCCATAGACTTGGCCTACTGAAAATTTATAAATACGTGTGCTTTCCGGAACTACAATCTCGTAGACGTCTCCTTCTTCAGGAGGGTCCATTTGGCCTGGGCGTGTTTTGGCGGCGTAAGGACGTAGTACTTCCCAATAAAAAAAGAATCCCATGCCTGAAACTGCAATGAGTGACAGGACGCCTAAGGCTAAATCCAGCTTGGGTGAAAATACAAGACCTAATTCAAAAGACAAGTGTTAGCCTTTTAAATCAATCTTACCGCGACCGGTTTTCGTTTCTGAGAGGGAGCTAAATCTGGAACTTACGATCATAGATAAAAGATCTTTCATTTGTTCCGGACTGATCACTTGGCTCAATCTTTCTTCTGCGCTCACTGGACTCGGTTTCATTACCAATTCGTCTGCTTTTGGTTCGTTTTTCAGTTTGATTCCTTTCCAATCGGGTGTTTGGATATCCAATACATCGCCGGCTGGTTCTTGTTCGGGTTTGATTTCTCTCTGCACCGGAGACCAAGTCACCGGATACTGTCCCGAATGTATCCCATTTACGTTCATAAACCTAAACCTCCGTTTTCAGGTCTCTATTAATTCCTATCGGAAATCCGGTTGCTTGCTTAATTTTTTTTCGAAATAATTCCTTTATAAGCCTTAATTTGAACGTTTTTTTTCCAATGGATTCTCGCGAATTCCTGCCTTTTTCATCCCCCGAATTATTCGTTTGCCTCCCATACTCAGCTTTCTAAATTGGCTGGTAGGGGAGCTTTTCTCCCTTTGGTAAGGATATTATGTCTGAAGAAACTTCTTCCACTCTACTCGACCGACTTTTCGGCGAGAAATTCAAGGCGGCACTTCCTTGGGTCTTTTTAGGTTACGTTCTATTATCCATTTATCCTATAGTAAAGTTCTTCATCCCTGAACATTATATGAGGATCGGGACTTTCGGGTTTTATACCATCTCCGATATAAAAAAGGATAACCCATCCGCTTATCGTAAATACCTGCAAGAAAACAATCAGCAGATGTATAGAATGTTTTCCCAGCTTGCTTCTCAAGAGATCTTAAAAAAAGAAGCTGCTGCGAAAGGAGTTCCTGTTGAAGAGCTGACTAAATTTGGAAGAGGATACGAGCCTGTTCCGGATGAAATAGTCGCAGCATATAATCAATTCAAGAATGAGCCAGGCTTAAAAGGAAAATCCTTAGCCGAAGTTAAAGTTGAAATTGCAAAGTACTTAAAAGCAGTCCAAGCAGATAGAGAAAGACAAGCATTCTTCGGAAGAATGAGAGAAGAGTATAATACAGAGATCATCGGACCAGAACTTCCTCCCCCTACAAGAGTTGCGATCGAAGCTAGCGAGAATCCAACGATCGGGCCAGATGATGCAAAAGTTACTATAGTAGAATTTTCAGATTTTGAATGTCCTTACTGCGCGATGAGCCAAACCACTACTAAAGCTCTGAGAGAACAATATAAGGATAAAATAAAATGGGTCTTTAGGGATTTTCCTATGGATTTCCATAGAAACGCAATGTTCGCTCACGTTGCTGCGAACTGTGCAATCCCTCAAGGAAAATACTGGCAGTACAATAGTCTCCTTTTTGAGAACGGAAGAAAATTAGAAAAAGGGAATGTAATCAAACTAGCCGGGCAAGTCGGTCTAGACATGGGAGCATTCAATCGTTGTATCGCTGACGAGGAAAAGATCAAAGGCGAGATCGAAGCTGATATGCAAGCAGGACAAAGTTACGGAGTAAACGGAACACCTGCATTCTTCATTAACGGTATTTTAGTGGAAGGCAATATGCCGATCCAAAATTTCACGAAGATCATCGACGAAGAGCTAAAAAATAACTAAGCTCTTCTATATAAAAAGTTAGGAGTTTCAAATGGCAAAAACAGTTAAGGTAGCAGTTACGGGTGCCGCAGGGCAGATCGGATATTCATTATTATTCAGGATCGCATCCGGTCAAATGTTCGGAGCGGATACACCTGTAGAGATCCAAATGTTGGAACTGGAAGCGGCTCTTCCTGCTGCTAAAGGTGTTATCATGGAATTGGAAGACTGTGCCTTTCCTCTTTTGCAAAAAGTAAGTGTTTCCGCGGATCTAGACGTCGCTTTTAAAGACATTAACTGGGCGCTTCTTGTAGGTTCCGTTCCAAGAAAAGCAGGAATGGAAAGAAGTGACCTTCTTAAAATTAACGGCGGAATTTTCGTAAACCAAGGAAAAGCAATCGAGAAAAACGCTGCTTCCGATGTAAGAGTTTTAGTCGTAGGTAACCCTTGTAATACTAACTGCCTTATCGCTATGAATAATGCGAAAGGAGTTCCTACAGATCGTTGGTTTGCAATGACTAAGCTGGATGAGAACCGCGCTAAATCCCAACTTGCTATCAAGTCTGGAAATTTAGTGAAAGATGTAACTAATGTTGCGATCTGGGGAAACCACTCTTCTACTCAATACCCTGACTTCTATAATGCTAAGATCGGTGGAAAAGTGGCAACTGATGTGATCAAAGATCATGATTGGTTAAAAGGCGATTTCATTAAGAATGTTCAACAACGTGGAGCAGAGATCATCAAAGCAAGAGGAGCTTCTTCTGCTGCATCTGCTGCTAACGGAGTTGTAGATACAGTTCGCCAGATTATCACTCCTACCCCGGCAGGAGATTGGTTCAGCGTTGCTGTGACTTCCGACGGTTCTTACGGTGCGGACAAGGGTCTGATCTTCGGATACCCTGTTAAGTCCGATGGTAATAAAGTTGAGATCGTTAAAGGATTGGAATTGAACGACTTTGCAAAAGAGAAGTTCAATATCACTCACGACGAACTTAAATCAGAAAGAGACGAAGTAAAAGGGATGTTATAATCCCTTTCGGAAAACCCGTGCAGGAAACTCCATCCACGAAACTTCCTTTCTTTTCGGAGCTTCCTGCCTTCTTTTCCAGGTTAGAATCTCAGAATAGGATCCGGACCTTGGATCCTCCTTCTGGCCTGGACCTCTGCTCCAATGATTATCTGGGGCTTTCTACTCATCCTGAAATCATCCAAGCTTTAAAAGAAGGCATCGATATCTACGGCGCAGGTTCTAGTGCGAGTCGATTGGTTCGAGGCCATAGAACAGTATTCGAAGAATTAGAGAACGATTTTTCGAACTGGGTGAAATCCGAAGATTCTCTTTTCTTCGCGAATGGTTATGCAGCGAATTTAGGAACAATTTCTTGTGTTGCTGATCCTTCTTATATAATCTTTTGTGATCGTAAAAATCATGCTTCTTTAATGGACGGGGTTCGACTTTCCGGAGCCAAAAAAGTATATTATAAACATTCCGACCTAAACGATCTGGAAAATTCTTTAAAAAAGTATTCCGGCACTAAACATAAGATGATCGTCACAGAGTCCCTATTCAGTATGGATGGGGACAAAACCGATATTCGTGCATTAATCGATTTGAAAGAAAAATATGGGGCACTTCTTTATATTGATGAGGCGCATGGAATCGGACTTTTCGGAGAAGAAGGCGCCGGAGTTTCCTTAGAAGGAAATTCATCTCGAATATCTGAAATAGATTTTAGAATGTCTACCTTAGGAAAAGCATTAGGGTTAGAAGGTGCTGTTATATCTACCACTAAGGATGCCAGAAAATATTTACTCCATTCTGCTCGTACTTTCGTATTTTCGACAGGCCCACTTCCTGCGATTGCCCATGCGGGTAGAGTTGCGATCCGTCTAGCAAGACAGATGGAGAATGAAAGAAGAATATTAACTGAAAATTCTGAGTTCTTCCGCGATTCTCTTCATCAAATTGGAAGAGATACTGGAAATTCTAATACTCAAATCATACCTATACTTTTAGGTTCAGAAGAAGAAGCGCTGCAACTTTCCTCTCGTCTAGAGCAAAACGGATTCCAGGCCAAGGCGATTCGTCCTCCTACGGTCGATATTTCTAGGATCAGAGTTTCACTTAACTCTAAGATCCAAAGAAAAGATCTGGAAAAATTCATACAATTGGTTCGGGAGAATTAAGTTTGTCCATTTTTGTAACCGGAACCGGGACCGATATTGGTAAAACATTTTTCTGCTCTCTTATAATGGCTAAGTATGCGGAAGAGCTTGGTCTAAAATATCTTAAGCCAATCCAAACAGGCACAGATTCAGACAGAGTGAAGATCATGAATCTTACCGGTCTTAATGAATCTTATTTTTTAAAAAATTATTATACATTCGAACTTCCTGCTTCTCCACATTTAGCTTCTGAAATGGAAAATACAAGTGTAGATACTGACGAACTTTCCAGGCATTTATTCAGTATCAAAGACGCTAAAATTTTGGTAGAAGGTGCTGGCGGCTTATATGTCCCTCTTAACCGTTATTATTTTACTGTAGATCTAGTGGAGCAGGCGAAAATTCCATTGGTGCTAGTTGCTTCTACAGAACTTGGAACAATCAATCATACATTATTGTCGATTGAGGCTCTTAGAAAAAGAGAGATCAAGGTTTTAGGAGTCTATTTTATTGGCCCTGAAAATCCACTTCGTTCAGACAATATCAGGACAATCATAGAAGCGGCTGAAATCGGACTTTTAGGGACATTTCTTCTTCCTGAAAGAAAGTTGTCTAGAAAAGAATTCTTAGATAAGGTTGCAAATGAATTCGATCCGGATAGGATCCTCCCGGACTTACTTTTCCCTTGATCTGGCATCCATACACAATCCAACTAGATTCTGATCCTCCTTTAAAGATAGTTTCTGCAAAAGGTGAATTTCTCTATGATGAGAATGGAAAAGAATATATAGATGCGATCTCTTCCTGGTGGGTAAGTATCCACGGCCATAATCATCCTAAACTTGTGGAAGCTGTGAAAAAACAGTTGGATTCTTTGGATCATGTACTCCTAGCAGGCTTTACTCATCCCCCCGCATTAGAACTGGCTCATGAACTTTTAGAATTCACTGATTGGAATTTTCGCAAAGTAGTCTATTCAGACAATGGTTCCACTGCATTGGAGATCATGTTGAAGATAGCTCTGCAGTATTTCAGGAATCAAGGAAGAGAGAAGAAAAAGGTATTTATCAACTTCTCCTATTCATATCATGGAGACACTATTGGTGCAATGAGTGTAGGAGGGGACTCAGTTTTTAATAGAGTTTTCCAAAGTCTCTTATTCCAGACCAAAAATTTTCCTTCTCCTGCCTGCCATGATTGTCCTGTTTCGAAATCCCCTCATTCCTGTATGGAAGATTGTTTGGATGAACTGGAGGCATATTTATCCGCTCACTCCGAAGAAGTAGTAGGAGTGGTCATGGAACCTTTGATCGCAGGCGCTGGCGGAATGTTATTCCATAAACCAAGCGTTCTCACTAGGCTAAGAGAGATTACTGAACGTCATGATGTGCTTCTTCTTTTGGATGAGGTATTCACAGGATTCGGAAGAACGGGTACAAACTTTGCCTACCAAAAGGCAGGCATTCGCCCCGATATGGTGGCGCTCGCAAAAGGACTGACAGCGGGAATTCTGCCCTTAGCGGTAACCCTAGTCAGAGAAGAAATTTATAAAGAGTTTTTATCCTCTGAACCTATGAAAGCATTCTATCATGGACATACTATGACCGGATATCCTCCAGGTTGTGCTTCCGCGCTTGCATCATTACGAATTTATAAAGAAGAAAATAGACTCGCAGATGTAAAACAATTGGAGTCTTATTTGGAAGAAGGTTGGGCCAAACTAAGGGCTGAATTTCCCGATAAGATCAAGAACACAAGAGTGCTTGGTTCAGTAGGTGTAGGAGAACTTTTTACGGGAAAAATGAGACCAGGTTATGTGAATCCATTCGCTAGAGAATTTCGCAGGATATGCCAAGAGAAAGGTGTTATCCTTCGACCTTTAGGGAACGTGATATATATCACTCCTCCATATAATATTTCTAAATCGTCTTTGGATAAGGTATTCCAAGCGATCCGAGAAGGTCTTTCCGCTTACAAAATCCAAGAGTAACGAACGCCTGTTTTTAAGGCCGAATATAGATTGCCAAGAAAAACACTGCCTCGGAAGCTATCGGCAGAATGAAACTTAGTCTAGAAACTCCTCCAGTCGCTGAAGAAAAAGTATTTTCAGAGGTACCAAGTATTATTGATCGGGAGGAAACACATGCAATTCTAAGTGGTCAGATCCCTTTGACAGAGGCTTTGGACAAGGCATACAAAGTCCGCGAAAAATACTTCGGTAAAACAGTCAGAATTCATGTTCTAGACAATATTAAGAACGGACATTGTCCGGAAGACTGCGGTTACTGCGCACAAAGAAAGAATGCAGGTTCCGGAGTCCAAGAATACTCTATGAAATCTCCTGAGGAGATCTTCCAGGATGCGGTCCAAGCTAAGGAAAACGGTGCGTACCGTTTTTGTATGGTTACTGCAGGAACGGGACCTAATTCCTTAGCTACTGAAAAGCTAGCATTCACTATCGAAAAGATCAGTAAAGAACTTGGACTAAAAGTATGTTTGTCCGCCGGTCTATTAGACAGAGAAAAAGCAGAACGTTTAAAAGCCGCAGGTCTAGACAGATATAATCATAATCTGAATACTTCTAAGGCACACTATCCAGAAATCTGTGACACACATACCTACGAACAAAGAGTGGAAACAATTACTCACCTGATGAAGGCAGGAGTAGGAATGTGTTCCGGTATCATTGTAGGAATGGGAGAGTCTCTTTGGGATCTAACTGATGTTATATACGAGATCAAAAATCTAAAAGTGATCTCTATCCCTGTGAATTTTTTCATCCCAGTTGCTGGCCATGCGATCAAAAATCCGCAAAGCCTAACCCCTGAATTTTGCCTCAGGACCCTCATAGCATTTCGTTTAGTGAACCCTGACTCGGAAGTCCGGATTGCTGCAGGAAGAGAAGGGCATTTAAGAGGACTGCAAGGAATGGCCTTATACGCAGCGAATTCCTTGTTTGCAAGCGGGTATCTGAATGTAAAAGGTTCCGATGCAGCAGACACGATCCGAATGATCTTAGATTCGGGATTCTATCCTGAGTTCTCTTCGGGTGTGGGAGAAGAAATAGATTGGGAATCCGCTCTTGGAAAAGATCATCCTTACGCGCCTGAAAATTTCCCGGAACTTTACAAATATCGGAAATCCTTGAAATAGATTTTTTCAAGTTGAGAACCAAAATCGTATAGCATTTTCCAACCTAGTATGGGAAGATTCCCAGGCTCGGTGGTTTTCCAAGATTAATTTCGGAATAGATTGAAACTCTGGTAGGGGTGAAAATCCTGGATATAACGGAGATTGTCGGATGAAATATAAAATAGAGATCAATAAACTAAAAAACGGCTATATTGAAGCTAAATTGATCGATACTGTTTCCAACAACCCAATTGAATTTCGTATTTGTGATACAGAAGAATATCTGCAAGCTCAGATCGCAGACTGGCATAAACGATTTCATATGAAAGATTCCGAGAACTGAGAGTTTTAGAGGGATTTGTCAAATGAAAGTATTAGGGATTTGTTTTTTTCTACTTTCCCTAATCTCTTGTTCTGTTTTCCAAACTCGTACAATATACGATTATTATAACCCAGATTTCAAATGTGTGGACAAGGTCGGGATCAGAGATTCCGACGATTGGGAAACCTACCAGAAACTGTACCTGGAAGCAGTTTTACTTTACACGAATGAGAATGAAAAATTAAAAAAAGCGAATATAGTTTTCGTAGGAAATAGCCTGATAGCTGCTATTCCGCCTGATCTGATCCAAGCAGACTTCCCAGGTTCAGTGAACCGAGGAATTGCAGGGGATATGACAGAGCTTCTTTTAAACCGTTTGGACTCGACGGTTCTAAATCTAAAACCTTCTACCATCATCCTTGAAATTGGCGGAAATGATATTCGAGATGGTAAATGTTTGGATTATATAGAAGGGATCCATAGACTTCTGATCCAAAAGATAAGGACAAGCCTGCCGAATACAAAGGTGCTTATCCTAGGGATTCCGCCTGTTTTGAGCCGAAATGTGAATTCTATCTCCCCAATCGTAAACGCTTGGCTTTTACGGATCGCGAATGAGAACCAAAATGTTCAATTTCTGGATATCTGGCCTGAGTTTAGACAGAAAGGAATTCCATTTATCCGAGAAGAATTGGCTTTCTCTATTGGTGAAAAAAAAGATCCGATCCATATCAATCGAGACGCCTATATCATCTGGCTTCGCAAAATTAAATCTCTCGTTAAATAACCGAAGTGATCTTATTTTTCAGTCCTAAAAACGATTCGGATCCCCAAAGATTATCGGAAGTACTTTCTGATCGATTCAAACAGCCTGTGTTTATCGAAAGAAAGCAGGAAATTTCTAAAGACTTTGTATGCGATGTTTGGAATACGGATCACTCTCTTCCAAGAGAAGAATTGCTTTATCTTAGACAAGAATTACAAAGATTCCGTAAAATTGATCTAATACAAATCTCTTCTTTTCTAAATAGCGGAGCATTATTCTGCTTCGATATGGATTCTACTTTGATCAGAGAAGAAGTTATAGACGAACTTGCAAGATATGCAGGCGTTTATGAAGAAGTGGCATATGTAACCAAAGAAGCAATGGAAGGAAATTTGAACTTTCAAGAAGCTTTGCAAAAAAGATGCTCTTATTTGAAAGATCTTCCTGTTTCCGTATTCGACGAATTATATTTTAAATTACATCCCAATCATGGTGTCCCGGAACTATTCCATGGTCTAAAGAAAAAAAATGCAAAAACAGCCGTATTCAGTGGCGGTTTCACAGACATATTAGAAAGATTTAAACAAGAATATTCGATAGACGAGATCCGTGCAAATTATCTAGACAGGGGAGAGGATAAACTTTTAGGAACAGTATCCGGAACTGTGGTAGATAAAAATATCAAAAGAGATTCTCTTTTAGAACTTCAATCCCGATTTAAATTGGGAAGGGAAAACATTGTAGCCGTAGGTGACGGTGCAAACGACCAACTGATGTTAGAGGCTTCCGGTATCGGCATAGGTTTTCACGCGAAAGAAGGCCTTAAGTCCAATATTTCCAATTGGATAGACTTTGCATCCATGGATGTTCTTCTGTATTTGTTTGAGGAGTGAATCCGTTCTGTTTTTCGCGGCTTTGCGTGAGAAAAGTGTGGAACCGCCTTCGTCTTAGCCCCTTGAGCTAACTCTTTTCTTCCAATCATCCAATAGTTTTAAAGCTTCTATTGGAGTCATGGAATCAATCGGAAGATCTGTGATCTCTTTTTTGAAGTCTTGCCAGAATTGAGTATCACCATTAGGCGCGCTCATATCTTGGAATAGAGAAGGTTCTCTGGTTTGGATACGTATTTCCTTCTTCCTGGATTCCATATCTGTAAGAATTTCAGCGGCTCGTTTTACAACGGAATCAGGAACTCCTGCAAGTTGAGCCACATAGATACCGAATGATTTTTTAGCCTTACCAGGTTTGACTTTTCTTAGGAAAATTACCTTATCATCCTTTTCCACTGTTTCCATATGAAGATTCCAAACTCCTGGGAGCCTGGAAAGTTCAGTAAGTTCATGATAGTGGGTGGCAAAAACCGTTTTGGGGCGAGGAAACATTTCTGAAAGAGATTCCAAGATCGCCCAAGCAATACTCATCCCGTCATATGTGGAAGTTCCTCTTCCTACTTCGTCAAAAAGTAATAAAGATTGAGAAGTGCAGTTTTTGAGAATATTCGCAGTCTCTTTCATTTCCACATAGAATGTGGATTCTCCCGCATTCAGATTATCTCCCGCACCGATACGTGTGAATAGCTTGTCTAAAATAGGAAGTTTTGCAGTTTCTGCGGCAACACTTCCTCCGATCTGGAAGAGAATTTGGTTGATCGCGATCTGCCTCATGAATGTGGACTTACCGGCCATATTTGGACCTGTTAAGATAGCGATTGAATTCTCTTTTCCGTCTAGACCCACATCATTCGGAGTAAATTTTGCACCAACCGGGAGGCTTGCTTCTACAACAGGGTGCCTGGAGGATTTCATTTCCAAATTGGAATCCTCGCTTAGTTCAGGACGTATCCAGCCGAATTTTTCTTCTGCTTTTAAAAGAGATATTTGGAAATCCAAATCTCCGAATTCTTCGGAGACAAGTAAAAGTTCGGAAGAATATTCCAAAACGGTTTGGACCATTTTTTCGAATTCTGCCTTCTCCACTTTTTGGATGATCTCATCCGCTTCTAAAATAGTTCTTTCTATCTCTTCTAATCTTGCAGTAGTAAATCGTTCAGAGGTAACTAGGGTCTGTTTTTTGAGGTATTCTTTAGGAGCCTGTTCCGCTTGTGCACGAGAGATTTCTATAAAATATCCGACGATCTTATTATATTTGATCTTGAGAGTGGAAAGTCCTGTTTTTTTCTTCTCTTCTGTTTCTAATTCTAAGATCCAATCTGCACCTTTGGATCCAGCCTCTCTTGCTCGGTCCAGGTTTTTATCAAAACCATCTTTTAGAAATTTACCATTTCCTAATATAACAGGTAGTTCCTCGGTATGGATCCTTCCTTCAATATAATCCTTAAGCGTATCCAATCTATCTGGTTTTGAAATAGGATATCCAAGAGGAGAAAGTAGGCCGATCAAAGAATCCAAGGTTTGGATAGAAGATAGGATCGTCTTGAAATCACGAGGATAAGCCTTGTTTCCTCTAAATCTGCCCAGGATCCTTTCCAGATCTCCTAGGTCTTTGAGCGCCTGGGTTAAATGAGCAAGAGGGATTTTTTTGATGATGTCTTGTTTTTCCCATCTGGATTTTAGAATGGCAGGATCGGTTTCCGGAAATAAGATCCTTTGTTTCAGAACTCTTTTGCCCTTAGCCGTACTACAAAAATTCAGGACCGAAAATAGAGTATGACCCTTATCTTCCTTTTCGTTTTCGATAAGTTCCAGGTTTAGGATGGTCTCTCTGTCCATTTCCAAATAAGAACCGGTTTGTAAGATACGGGGCTCTCTTAAGGTTAGAGTTCCGTCCCTGTAATTTTCTCTAATATAATATTCTAATGTTCTGGTAACGGTTTGGAATGGATCATTAGAATTTTCCGATCCAACTTTAGTAGCGTCTAAAACAGTTAATTCTCTTTCTCCGAAATTCTGCCAGGTCCTAATTCTTTCTAAATCTTGGGAGAATACACAAATTTCACTAGGCCTAAATTTTACGAACTCAGATTCTAATACTTGGGTTCTGGAAATTGGAACTGCAAAATGTAAAACTTCTCCGGTAGAAACATCTGCCATTCCCACAAAGATCAATGCAGCTTTTGGGACTAGTACGCATAGATAATTGTTTTGGAAACCTGAAAGTAAATGTTCTTCTATGACTGTGCCGGGAGTGATGATCCTCACCACATCCCTGGTCATCAATTTTGTGTTTCCATCTTCCGGTCTGGATTGTTCGCAAACCGCTATCTTCTTTCCTGCAGAAAGTAATCTGGAAATATACCCATCCTTGCTATGGTATGGGATCCCACACATTGGAACTGAGTTTTGTCTTTTGGTAAGCGCTATGTCTAAAATGCTTGAGGCAATTTTTGCATCTTCCAAAAACATCTCATAAAAATCTCCCATTCTAAAGAATAAGATAGAATCAGGGAACTTGGCCTTGATCTCCAGATACTGCCTCATCATAGGAGTATCCAGCGCTTCTTTTAGATCGGGGAAATTAGTTTCCGTTGTAAGAGAATCGTTTTGCATTTCTGATAAAATTCCGAATGAGTTCCTGGTCCTTATTTCCTGGAGAAGATTCCACACCGCTTGCTACGTCTACTCCATACGCCTTAGTTTGGGAAAGTGCCTTTGCGACATTTTCAGGTGTAAGACCTCCTGCGAGTAGATAAGGTCTTCGAACTTCGGAGACCTGGTCCCAAGGAAAACTTTCTCCGGTTCCTCCGCCGGCATCCGATTTATAACTATCTAATATCAATAAATCTGAATTTAGGAAATGTAGAGAGTCATCGTTTACTTTTCCTCGTACACGATAGGAAAGAATTCTGGAATCCATGGTTTGATAGAGTGGGGAAGTTTCTCCGGGAGCCAAAGAGTCATCGCTAACGTATTGGACATAGTCGTGTTGCAAATTTTTTAAAAGTGCTTCTATATATTGGGTTGAAGATTTATAAAAAAGGAATACGATTTTCGGACGCAAAAATAAAGGAACAGAAGTATATAGGTAAGTGATAAGGATTTCCGCTTCTTTAGGAGAAACAAGTCTTGGACTGGAAGAAACAAAATTGATCCCGATAAGATCGGCTCCTTCTTCCACGCAGATTTTCAGATCGTCTACTTTTCTTATTCCGCAGATTTTTACTTTAGGGGTTTGGGACATGGGATTTTTTTTCCGGGACTATGTTTCGGTTCCGTTTTACGGCTCGAAATATTTCCTCTCTTTTCTATACAAGACCAGGACTTCCCCAAGTCAAGTATGATCGATCATAGATTTTTTCTAGAAGACAAAAGAAGCCTTAGGCTTTTGATCCTGGGAAACAAAGAAGCTTCCGGAGATCCAAACGATCCGAATTTTATACGAGAAAGGGTTCTCCAGGCCTCGGGAGTCGCGGGCGCCGAAGTGTTCTTCATGAACCAGGAACATGGAACTACCATCCTGGAAGCAAACGGATCTCCTAATTCCGAAATTCCTACAGGGGACGCTCTATTTACCACCGAACCTAAAAAGATCCTAGTCGTAAAAACAGCGGATTGTATGCCTATATTCTTTTGGACTGGAAGACCTGCTCTCGTGGGTGTGATCCATTCTGGTTGGAAAGGAACTCTTGCCGGAATTACGGAAAAAACCTTGGCTCAGGTTCAAAAAAGATACGGAGTAGATCCTGAATTAGTTCATTTCTATTTGGGACCTTATGCCACCGGCAAACATTACGAAGTCGGAGAGGATGTTGCTTCTCTCTTTAGAAAAGAAGTTCCGAATTCTCTCAAAACATTAGAAGAACCTGGAAAGTTTTTGCTAGAGCAGAAAACTTTCTTACTTTATAGGATTAAAGGTCTGGGGATCCAACCTTTTCTGGAGACTGCTGGGGTTTGCACCATGTCTCCCAATTCTAAATTTTTCAGTCATAGAAGGGGAGATACTGGTAGGAATTTAAATTGTATCTGGTTGGAATAAGATCCTAAATCGGAAAATTTAGGATCAGATCTTGATTGTCTTACGAACGGTAGCGTTCGCTTTTTCTAAAACCTTCTCTCTTTTGATAGGTTTTACTAGATAATCCATGATGCCGTCATCAGTGAGAGACTTGATAACTGCAGGAGTGTTTTCGTCGGTAATCACAATTACTCTAGGAAGAACTCCCATTTCTTTCATCTCGTGAAATGCAGCAAAACCGTCTATCACAGGGAGGTGAAGGTCTAATGTAATTAGGTCAACCTTTCGGTTTTCTTTGTACATATTCAGGAGTTCTTTGCCGGTTTCTGCAAAGCCGACCACTTCGTAACCTTCGGATTCCAGGATCTGAGCCAATTGTTTGGCTTGGAATTTAGAATTTTCCGCAATGATTACCTGATAAGGTCTTCCTGATGGAGCTACTCCGCCTTTCATCCAGTCACCGTCCCCGTTAATTCAAGAAATTTCCAGAAAGTTTCATACTTTCAGTATTTATATACGTAAAAATATGAAATTTCCAAGCATCGAATCAATTCCAGGCTTTATAAAACCTTCTCAATTTCTATTCCGATTTCTTCCGTTCCCAAAATTTCGGCGCCTTTCTCGGCGATATCTCTGGTGCGTTTTCCTGCGGAAATCACTTTACGGACCGCAGTTTCTATCTTTTGTGCTTCTTCTTCCATAGAGAAAGAATAACGTAAAAGTAGCGCGGCACTTAAAATCTGGGCGATCGGGTTTGCAATTCCTTTGCCTGCGATATCCGGAGCGGATCCACCGGAAGGTTCATATAAACCGAAACCGGATTCCGAAAGGGAAGCGGAAGGAAGCATTCCAATGGAACCCGTGATGATAGAAGCCTCGTCGGAAAGAATATCCCCGAACATATTCTCGCAAAGGATCACGTCGAATTGTTTCGGATTTACGATCAACTGCATCGCCGCATTGTCTACATAAAGATGGGATAATTGGACGTCGGAAAATTCTCTTTTGTGGAGATCGATCACCACTTCTTTCCAAAAAACGGAAGTGGTTAATACGTTTGCCTTATCGATACTCGTGACTTTATTATTTCTTTTTCTAGCCGCTTCGAATGCAACTCTTGCCGCTCTTTCGATCTCTCTGCGGGAATATCTCATAGTATCAAATGCAAATTCTTCTGCTCCGCTTCCTTCTCTACCTTTTGGCTGACCAAAATAGATCCCAGAGGTTAATTCTCTTAGGATAAGAATGTCTAGGCCTTCTCCAATAATTTCAGGTTTGATTGGAGATGCATTTCTAAGTTCAGGATAAATGATCGCAGGTCTTAAATTCGCAAATAGATCGAAATGTTTACGTAATGGGAGAAGAGCTCCTCTTTCCGGTTGTTTTTCTGGAGGAAGAGATTCCCATTTAGGACCTCCGACAGATCCGAATAAGATAGCATCTGATTCTTCACAAAGTTTTAATGTTTCCGGAGGAAGAGGTCCTCCGGTTTTATCGATGGCGATTCCTCCTACAAGTGCTTCTGTAAATTGGAAGTCGGAGGCTTTGGAGCCGAGCGCTTTTTTAAGAACGGATAGGGCCACCTTCATGACCTCGGGGCCGATTCCGTCCCCTGCTAATACGGCTACTTTTTTCATAGAGAATATTGTTTTCCTTTTTATTTCTGTGTGTCTAGGACGGATTCTAGAATATCCAATCCTTCATTCAAATATTGTACTGAGATCGTGAGTGGTGGCATGATACGAATGACAGTGTCTCCTGTTGCATTTACGATCAGTCCTTTTTCCAAGCAGAGTTCAGCGATCGGTCTAGAAGGAACAGTTAATTCTACTCCTATATGCAAACCCTTTCCTCTGATCTCTTTTATGATCTTATTCTTTTGTTTCATCTGATTCAGACGGCTGAATGCGATCTCAGAACATGAGTTTACGTTTGCAAGAACATCTCTTGTCTGCATGATCCGGATGGTTTCATAAGCAATTGCGGCACCCAAATGATTTCCACCATAAGTGGTTCCATGAGTTCCTTTCGCTAAAACGTTTTGGTATTTTTCCGCAACAATAAGAGCGCCTATCGGGAATCCGGAACCTAGACCTTTTGCAAGAACCATTACATCCGGAGAAAATCCGTAAGTCTCGAATGCAAACATGGTTCCTGTTCTTCCGAATCCTGTTTGGATCTCGTCTAGGATAAGAAGCGCCTCGTTTTCCAAGGTTAGTTCTCTTACCAAGTTCATGTATCCGTGATTGAGCGGAATGATCCCGCTTTCTCCCAGGATCGGTTCTGCAATGAATGCTACCACTCTACCTGCAAATTTTTCGAATACGTCTACAAGTTCTTCTTCGTTGTTTGGAGTAACGAATTCGATACCTTCTAGAAGTTTTCCGAAACCGGTATGAAGTTTTTTCTGTCCTGTTAAACTGATCCCGGAAACCGATCTTCCATGAAAACTTTTGTGAAGAGAAATGATAACCGGATCATGGACCTGTTTTTGTTCCGCGTAGGCTCTTGCAAGTTTGAATGCGGCCTCAATTGCCTCTGTTCCTGAATTACATAAAAATACTTTTCCCGGAAAAGTATTCAAGACGAGAAGTTCTGCTAAACGAGATGCCTCTTCCGAATAGAACCAATTGGAAGTATGCATAAGTTTGTCGATTTGGTTGCGAATCGCTTCTATAATATCAGGATCGCTATGGCCCAGATTTGTAACCGCAACACCTGCTAAAAAGTCAATGTACTGCTTATTGTTTTGATCGAATAATAATTCGTTCACTCCGTAACGGAATGCTACAGGGTAACGATTGAATAAGTCTAAAAGATACTTATCTGAAAGTTCTTTTGTAGTTTGAAAATCTGATGCAGTTTCGTTCATGATAAACCCGCCAATTGTAAAAATAAGGACTCTGTTTCTTTCAATTCTTCTAATAAACTTTCAGTGAGTTTTGGGATCTCAGTTTTGGTCTTAGGAGAAGTCCTACTTTTGAAAGAAGAATAAATTTTGATCTTAGGTTCAGTCCCAGAGGGACGGATGGTCAGCTTTGCCTGATCTTCTAATTCTAATTGGATTACATCGGAAGAGGGAAGACCAGAAAACGCAGATTTCGATGCACTTCCTTTTGCGACCTTATTCTTAAAATCTAAAAACCCGGTAACCTTTCTTTTACCTATAGATTTTCCGATCAGATCGGTATCGCGTAGAGATTGTAGTGAATCTTGGATTTTCTTTTTACCTGCAAGACCTTCTAAGGTTAAGGACTTTAGACTTTCCTGGTACAAACCATATTTCAGATATATATCATCCATATAAGATAGAAGGTCTTTTTTTTCGGAAAGAACTTCCATCAAAAGAAGTGCAGATGATAAACTATCCTTATCTCTTACGAAATCCACCGGTAGATAACCGTAGGATTCTTCTCCTCCGAATAGGAAATATTGGTTTTTGCTTTTATCCAGTTTTCCCATAACTTCTGCGATAAATTTAAAACCTGTTAGAACATTCTTAAGTGCGATCTTGTTTTTCTTTGCGATCTCTGCTTGCAAGTCAGTGGTTACGACTGTTTTTACGAGAACCGGCTTTTTTCCTTTTTTAGGTTTTGAACCAACCTTCTCCGCTAAGTACGCTGCAAGAATAGAACCGATCTGGTTTCCGTTTAGAAGTGCGTAGCCCCCTTTCGGATCTTTCACTCCAATCCCGAGTCTGTCTGCGTCGGGATCGGTTGCTATAAATGCGTGAGCTCCAATCTTTTCGGAAAGTTTTTTACTCATCTCCAAAGCTTCCGGTTCTTCCGGGTTGGGGAATTTAACCGTAGGAAATTCTCCATCCGGATCTTTTTGTTCCGGAACCAAGGTCACGTTTTTGTATCCGAAGTCTTGTAGTAATTTCTTCATATATTTTCCGCCGGTTCCATGCAGAGGAGAATATACTAATTTTGTTTGGGATCTTTCTTTAGGAGTGACCTTAGCCGATACAATTCCTGATTTTTTAAGCGCTTTTAAATAAGAAGAAAAACAATCTTCACCCGCTTTTTGGACTAACTTCTTGTATTTTGCATCTTTAGAAGAAAGAAATGGGATCTCATTCCAGTCTTGGACTTTGTCGATCAAAGAGATGATTTTTTTATCATCAGGAGGAGCAAGTTGTTCTCCTTTAGAAAGATACGCTTTGAATCCATTGTACTCGGGTGGATTATGAGATGCAGTTAAAACCACACCACCTGTTGCCTTATAATAACGAACTGCATAAGAGAGTAACGGCGTTGGAGCTACTTCGGAAAATAAGATTACCTTGATCCCGAAAGACGCAGCCACACCTGCGGTGACCTCTGCAAATTCTCTGGACCTTCTTCTGGAATCGTAAGCGATTACTAAGATTGGCTTTTTGGATTTTTGGATCAGATATCTTGAAAAGCCTAGGGCAGCTTTTCCGACGGTGAACTCGTTCATTCTGCCGATCCCGTTTCCGATCCTACCTCTCATTCCTCCTGTTCCAAACTCTAAAGGAACAGTAAATGCCTCGATCTCCAGGCCGTTTGTTTCTCCGTTTTTATATCTGTCCAGGACGGCCTTGGCTTCTTTTTGCACCTGGGGAGAAAACGGGGATTTGGTCCAGGATTCTATGTGGGATTCTGCGCTCATATATTTCTCTAGTTCACCCTATACTTGGAATAAAAAATCTAGTTCTTCCTGGTTCAAGACGTTTTTTCGCCGATTCTATAAGTATGGAATCTAATGAAATTTCCCGAGAACAACATAGGGAACTGGACTCACTTAGGGCAGTATTACGGAACATTTCCTTCCTTCTATTTTTACTTTCCGGAATTTTAACATTTGGAGCCTTTTTGAAGGAAGCTCCCGGAAAGATTGTAATCCAAGCTATGTCAGCGGTTTTATTTTTTATCTTGGGAATCTTGGGTTACGGAGCTTCTCTTTCTTTCCGTAAATCCTTGGCCTTGGAAGAGAAGGATCCGGAACAGATACTATTCGCTCTCAAGGACCTGCGATTTTTCTTAAGTGGACTTGGTTGGATATTACTCGGTCTATTTTTACTCTCCTTTTTTGGAGCTTTTGCATTGCTTCTTTCCTGAGCTATTAGTCTTTTTCCTCTTTCGAGCTATGTGTGAAATTCAAATACTTTCAATTTTTCGCACAGAGGCACGGAGCACACAGAGTTAAAATGACCAATCTCTCTGCGTCTTTGTGTCTCTGTGTGAGAAAAACTTCGCGACTTTAGGCTACAAATGTATCAAGGTCGAAAATTAGGTATTTTGTGGACTTAAGGGAATTTTTCATAGAAGATCGTCTGGAAAAATTTAGGACGGAAGCTTCTTGTAATCTAGGAGAGAGCGGAATTCGTAATCTGGACCTGGGCCATCTCGCAGAATATCTAAATTTAGATCTGAGGGAACTCGGAAAACTTTCCTTAGCGGATTCTCCCAATTCAGGAAGGAAAGATTTAAGAGAAGAAATTGCAAAACTTTATAAGAACGTTTCTCCCGATCAGGTTTTGGTAACGACCGGAACTGGAGAAGCTTTATTCATCGCATTTCATTTACTTTTACAAAGTGGAGATATTGCATCCTTATTTTGGCCGGCGTTTCAGGCACTGTACGAAGTTCCAAGATCTCTCGGTGGGAATCTACAAAAAGTAAACCTTCTTCCCAGATTAGAAAGTCAAGAATTAGGATTTGGAAAAGAGAACGTAAATTTGCTCTTTCAGAATTCTCCTAAACTTATTGTATTCAATCATCCGCATAATCCAACCGGGATCATAGCGGAAGAAGAAGATAAAAAAGAAATTCAAAAACTAGCTGCGAATTTTCCGAATTGGATCTTATTTGATGAACATTATAGATTTCTTTCGGAAGAGGAGGACTTGGGTTGGAGCGGTTTTGGTATTTGCGAAAATTCAATCTCTACCGGTTCTATTACAAAATGTTTTGGCGTAATGGGACTTAGGATCGGTTGGTTGATTGGTCCAAAAAACTGGATCGTACAAGCAAGGTCCATGAAGGATTATCTGACTCATACAGTTTCCCCAATATCTGAGTTTTTAACTTTGAAACTTTTACAAAATCGTAAAACTTTACAAGGTAAGATAAAAGAAACTCTCAATGCGAATATACGAAACTTCGCCCATGCAGCGGCCTCGGATAAACTTCCTGGCGTTGTAAGTTTCAAAGAACCAAGAGGCGGGGTAGTCGGTTTTGCAAAATTGCAAACAGGTTTAGATTCTAGAAAATTTGCGGATCTTCTATATGAAAAGGCGGGAGTATTTGTTTTACCGTCTGCGGATTTTGAAACGGAAGGTTATATCCGACTTGGATTTGGAGAAACTGAAGAAAGATTTCGTTTAGGTCTTGAACGTTGGAGCAATTTAGGATCTGAGGTGATCGCTCTTTTGAATAAGTAAGCGATTTGTCTGTCTCTACTAAATGTTTCCGACTCCAAGGTGAAATAAGATTTTCCTAGAAATACATGAGGACTTTCTAATGTACTTTCGAATTGGGAATTTTCTTTAGCAGGTTTCCAGTTCCATTCTAACCCTCTGATCCCAATTTTTAAATTTTCACCTTGTATCTTCCAGTATGTGGGGCCAGTTCTAAAGGGTAAACCCTGTCTGAGCCTCGGATCTTCTTCTTTTAAAAGTTCTGGAGAGATCCAAACTCCAAGAGGAAATAGCATAGGTCTTTCCGGATCGATCTCTTCTTCTTTCGTATGTCCATAGACCCAGACTTCCGTTCTATAAACTCTATTAGGACTTGGATAAGTATCCTCGTATAAATTTCCTATTTGGTGAGAAAGAACTCTCATGGATTGGATTCTCACCTTCCATTTTCCCGGTTCTCCTACCGGAAGAACGGATTCGGGCAAACAATCTTGGAACAGATCGGAAGGAACAGAGGTCTCCCAAATTACGAATGGAGAAAGTGTAAGAGTACTTATTTGGGGAAACCAAACTTCCCAGAAATATGGTTTGTTTCGGAGATGGAAATTTTCCTTTTTGCGGACCTTCTGATTCACTACTTCTTTGAATAAATTTTCTCCGGGATGAAATGCTTTGAAAGAAGGTTCTGATTCTTGGATCTTGGATTTCCAAGGAAGAAAAAATAATAAGGACCAGAGTGAAACCCTATGCTTTCGGACCCTGTGGAATTTTCTTTTTGCGTTTGGAAAAATTTCCTCTGTTTCCGTTTCCGTAAAGGAGAAGGGCGGTAGGTTTTGCGACCAGTCTTCGGCCGTGGCAGATTCCTTTCCGTTTAAATTGCGAAAATTACTAGAACTGGACTCGGATGTTACGTAAGGATCCAGTCTTTTTTGGAGTCTGATCTTTCCCGCTTCCCATTTAATGGTGAGGTGGAAAAATAAAGACCGGAACCGGGAGAAAATTTTTTCTTTTAAACTTCTTAGTCCGATCATTCTTGGAGATAGGTTAGTAGATAGAGTTGGGAAAGGCAAGCCTAACTTCCCCTAAAAAAAGGAAAGAAATATGGGAAGAACGTCCTTAGAACATGATGAGTTTTTGAAATCCATAGATGCGTTCCATCTAAGGGTGCTCGCGGAGATTGATTATCCTCAATCCCTTTTTAGAGAAGGAAAGATCCAGGATACAATTTGTTTATTCGGATCCGCTCGGATCTTAAGTCCGGAAGAATGTAGAGAGAAAGAAACAAAGGATCTCACTGAATCAGAAAAGAAATTATTCCAAAAACAAAAAGAGATGTCCGTTTATTATGAGGCTGCCAGAAAAACCGCAAGTCTCATCACTTCTTGGGGAAAAGAAATTTCAAAAGATACCAGAAGAATGGCCATCTGCACAGGCGGCGGACCAGGCATTATGGAAGCTGCGAATCGCGGGGCCAAAGAAGCAGGAGGCCCGAGCCTTGGTTTGAATATCAGACTTCCTTTTGAACAATTCGTAAATCCTTATGTGGATCCTGAAATCAGTGTGGAATTTCATTATTTCTTCATGAGAAAACTTTGGTTTTTGAGATTATCCATGGGAGTAGTGGCTTTCCCTGGAGGATTTGGAACTGTGGATGAGTTATTCGAGACATTGACTCTTATACAAACAGGTCGCAATAACCGAAAGATCCCAGTTATTCTATATGGTACCAAATTTTGGAACGATATATTCCAATTAGAAAATATGAAAGAATATGGACTTATTGATCCGGACGACCTGAACCTGATTACTTACTGCGATACTCCTGAGGATGTTTTGGAAACATTAAAGAAAAAGGTCCCGCTGGATGGCGAATAGACCCAAAAGAGGGAGAAATTCTAGGATTTTTCCCAAATCTTTTTGGATTCCTTGACATAAGCAACTTACAGAAAACTATGGTCGCAGTATGGCCAGAAAATGTGTTGTGACAGGGAAAGGTACGATATCCGGAAACAATGTTTCCCACTCTCACCTTAAAACCCGTAGAACCTGGAAAATCAACCTAATCAAAAAACGTATCTTCTTGGAAGATGAGAATCGTTGGGTAACAGTTCGTATCTCTACTCGTGCTTTAAGAACCCTTAAGAAAAAAGGGATCAAAGCTGCGATCAAAGATAACGGCGAATCACTAAAAGCACTTGCCCCGAAAAAGTACGTCGGAATCCAAAAAAAGGCAATCTAGTCCTTCTTTTTCCGCGACCCCTGAATATGTTTCTCGAATTTACTTCCTACTCAGGAAGGAATTCGGGGACGTAAATTCTCCTCTCCAATATTCCAAAGACTACGAATTTGCGATCTCGGTAATTCTTTCCGCTCAGTGTACTGATGAAAGAGTAAACCAGGTTACTCCTATTCTTTTCAAAGAGTTTCCTACATTGGAATCTCTTGCTTCTGCTCCTTTGAAGAAGATAGAAAAGCTAATTTATTCTACGGGCTTTTATAAGAATAAGGCAAAGTCAGTTTCCGGTTTTGCAAACCTTCTTCTAAATGAGTACGAAGGCAAATTGCCTAAGAGTATCAAGGAACTAATCAAACTTCCAGGTATAGGAAGAAAAACAGCAAACGTTGTATTAAATGAAATCCATCATATTTCGGAAGGATTCGTGGTGGACACTCATGTTAAAAGAGTTTCTAAAAAGTTAGGTCTTACAAAACAAACAGATCCGGTAAAAGTGGAGAAGGACCTAATGCAAAATGTGCAGTCCGAATACTGGATGGATCTGTCCTTGTATTTTATATTTTTAGGAAGAAAATACTGCAAGGCGCATAGGACATTCTGCGAAACTTGTATTCTCAGAAAAGAATGTCCTTCTTCCACTTCACCAAAAGATTAAAGAGGTCAAAATGAACTCAGAAGTATTTTTAGATGAAAAAATCCAAGGAATGGAATTAAGCACTCAACATATAGTCATGTCCAGGGACTTAAACCAACACGGTTTTCTTTTTGGTGGGCAGATGCTTGCATGGATCGACGAAGGTTGTGCAATGTTCGTCATCGAAAAAATTGGATATTCTAATCTTGTTACAGTAACGATGGATAATGTGATCTTTAAAAGCCCTGGATTACTCGGTGAGATCATTCAAATTTTTTCTAAAATAGAAAAAGTAGGAAGGAGTTCTATCACCATCCGAAGTGCTGCTATTGCAAAAAATCAGAAGAAAAAAGAAATAAGAGAGATCATAGATTGTAGGGTAACCTATGTATGTTTGGATGATTCCGGAAAACCATTCCCTTATTTCAGTCAATTCGATCCGGAAGAATTTTTAAAAAGATAAAATGGCCGTTCTATTCCCGGTCTCTCCGGAAAAAGCGAACCTTCTTCTTTCCAGAATGAAAAAGCTGGGCATCGAAGAATCCGACCTGGAAGAAACTTTTGTAAGAAGTGGAGGCAAGGGCGGTCAAAACGTAAACAAGGTTTCGACTGCTGTCCGATTGTTTTATAAAAAAACAGGTCTCGAAATTAAATGTTCCATTCATCGCACCCAAGGTTTAAACAGATATAAGGCTAGAATTCTTTTATGTGATAAAGTAGAGGCCGAAATTTTAGAAGCTTCTAAAATAGAAGATCCTAAACTTGCAAAGATCAGAAAGGCCAAGGCGGATAAGGCTAGAAAAGCCAAAAGAAAGGCCGCTTCCAAGACTTTGGCAGGTCTAAAAAGAAAAACCTCTCCTGAAAATGATTGGGAAGAGGGATATTAGAAGTTCGTTTTTAGAAAGTCAAATTATTTAGATCATTATGCCGGAAGTAGTTAATCATACTCTGATCGTAGAAAAACTCAAAAACCTTACGGGTTCTCCTGGATGTTATCTTTGGAAGAATTCGGAAGGAGAGGTGATCTATGTTGGCAAGGCTAAAAATTTAGATAAGAGGATCCGTAATTATCTAAAAGAAAAACAAACGGATCTAAAAACCAGACATCTTCAGAGAGAAATTTTCGATCTGGATTGGTTTGCAACCTCCACAGAAAAAGAAGCTTTAATTTTAGAAGCTACTCTGATCAAAAAACATAATCCGAGATATAATGTTCGTTTAAAGGACGATAAAAAATATCCCTATATATGTGTTTCACTTTCCGAACCTTATCCAATGGTGTTTATCACACGTAAAATAAAGGATAATGGTGATAGATATTTCGGTCCTTTTACGGATGTAAGGACTACTCGCGAAATTTTAGATGTGATCCTGAGGATCTTTCCGATCCGAAAGGTCAGACAAAAACTACCGCTTCCTAAACCGAAACGACCTTGTTTGAATTTTCAAATGGGAAGATGTTTGGGTCCTTGCCAAGGAACGGTCCCGGAAGACGAATATGCAATTATTGTAAACCAAATCATCCAATTTTTAGAGGGTAAAAAAGAGATCCTAGCAAACGAACTCACAAAACGTATGGATGAGTATTCCGGAAAAATGGAATTCGAGATCGCTGCCCGTTACAGAGATATGCTTGGAAGACTGCAGATCTTCCGCCAAAAACAAACTGTAGTGAGTATGGATGGTGGCGACGAGGATGTAATCGCATTCGCTCGTAAAGAAGACGAGGGGCAAGTAGTTCTTATGGAAGTTCGCGGAGGACTTTTAGATAATAAAAAGTCGTTTCCTTTGCAAGGTGTACAAGATTCCACAGAAGAGGAAATATTATCCTCCTTCTTCCGAGACTATTATATGGGAGCAGGGATGATACCTGCGAGTATAGTGGTTCCTTTCGGTTTAAAGGAAGAAGGTGAGACTGTACTCGACTTCCTACAAGAGAAAACAGGTTTCCGACCTAAATTAAGATTTCCTAAAGCAGGAGAGAAAAAGTCCCTCTTAAAAATTGCAGAAAAAAATGCAGAACTCGGACTTACGGAAAGACTTCTTGCGACTCATTATAAGGACCAGACTGTTGCCTTAAAAGAAATTCAAGATATGTTCCAACTTAAAGAACCTCCTCATATTATAGAATGTTATGATATTTCCCATTTCCAAGGATCATTTCCTGTTGCAAGCGGTGTGATGTTCGTAGAAGGAAAACCTTTCAAACAAGGTTATAGAAAGTATAATATTCGAGGTTATGAAGGGATCAATGATCCTGGAATGATGCATGAGGTAATTTCCAGAAGGTTGCAAAGGATCATCAATGAAGATGGTGTGATGCCGGATCTTATTGTGATTGATGGAGGTCCTACACAGCTTGGAAGAGCATGCGAGGCAGCAGTAGAAGCAGGTGCGGCAAATCTTCCTATGGTTGGTCTTGCCAAAAAAAGAGAAGAGATCTATTTCCCTGGAGAAACTTCTCCGTATAGTTTTGATATGAATTCACCTGGGATGAGATTACTTCGACATCTTAGAGATGAAGCCCATAGATTTGGAGTGGAACATCATCGTTCTAGACGAAATAGAGAAGCATTGACAGGCCTGATCCGAGAAGTTCCGGATATAGGTTTGAAAAGAAGTAAACTATTGCTTAAATCATTCTCCGGACAGAAAAAAATAGAAGAAGCAAATGTAGCGGAACTAATGAAAGTTCCAGGAATAGGGGAAGCATTAGCAGAGAAAATTTATAATTATTTCCATTCTAATGTAAACCAAAGCAGTGAGACGGGCGGAATCATAATTCCGGAAAATTTAAACTCTAACTCCTAAAATTCGCAAGTAAGAAGTTTTTCCCCAGACAAGTAGATCTGGAGGGAAAAATGCGAACAATATTACCGGCTTTCAGCCTACTTATCTTCTTTATTTCCGCTTCCTGTAAGCAAGATCCTAGGCCTGAAATATTCTGGGAAGAAAAAGTAAATTCTGTAAACTTCCAATACGATCCGATCCAGGTAGAAGATTCAAAATTCATTTCCGATCTAATCAATGAGAATGGGCAGACTTGTTTTGTCTCTGGAGAGGACCCAAATTTTAAGATCCGGATCTGCATTGGTGATACAGGAATTTCAGAATTTGCAGAAATTCTTTCTGCTTGGAAAGAAGGATCCCTGATTCCTGAATTTCGTTCTACACTTTCAGATGATTCTGAATATAGAATAGGAACATATCCATTTTCTGAAGTAAAAAAGAAGATTGAAGGTTCCAGATTCGCGCTGGTAGGGGACAAAAAACTAAAATCGATACTCGCTGAAACTATATCTTGGGACAGAAGGAATTTTAATCTCAAGAATCATTTAAAAACATTCAGTATATTCACATTTTCGAATGGAACTTCTCTTTTAGTTCTTTCTCCTCATGTAGAATCGGAAGTTTATCTAGGATTATCTTTTAAATCACCAAACTTGGAAAGAGAGATCCAGAATTTGGTCACGGCTAAAAACAAAATCGGATTGGAAACTTGTGTCTCTTCTTTTCCAATCATCACTGAAATTTTTGGCGAAACCTCGAGTCTTGGAAGATGGATTGAGATTAATAATCCAAACGATTCCCCAATCTGCGAAGAAGGATTAGAATTCAATTTATTAGGAAACAAGGTTTCACTTCCGAAAACAACAGGTTTTATCTCTCCTTACGAAACACGGATCTATGCGGAAGATTCCACTTCTTTAGAACATATTTCTCTTTCAGGGTTTAAGTGGGGAGATCTTAAGAAGGTCGGCAAAATTACAGTAGGTCGAGGGGATCAATCGTTAGAGTTTAATCTTCCTGGAAGTGGATATCTATTCGGAGAAACGTATTATTCGTGGAAAGGAAATACATTCTCTAATTGTAAAACCACTTCCAAGTTTTGTATGGACCCTGGAGAGAATCGTACTTCTAACTTGGAGAATGAATCTGCTTGTGATCCGGATGAATTCGAATTAGAAGAATTAAATCCGAATGGATTATTGCATAAGAAAACTCTGCAGGCAGATTGGAAGTATATAGATCTGATCTATAAAGGAAGTAAAGTTTGCGAACCTTCTTCTTTAAAAATTGTCTGGGGTAAAAATCTTTTCCCGATCCGGATCTATAAGAAAATTTCGGAGGGAGAAATACTTAGCATAGGGAATCTTCCTTTTTTATTAGGAAAGCCTTCTTATTCTTTTGCGAATTTTAAGTCAGTCACTACGAACGATCTTGTTTCCATATCGGATTCGAAAGGAAATGAGAAAATTCTCTGGGACGGTATCTTTAGGACTTCCAAAGGAATTCCGACTCGTATCGTACTCCAAAAGACAAATGGTCAAACTGTAAGTATTTGTTTTGAGAATGGCCAGACATTTCTTCATCCATATTCAACAAATTCATACTTAAACAATGATCCACAGTTTGTTTTATCACAATCAACTATAGTTACAGAAAATCCCAGAACTTCTGCATCTAGAAAATTTTGCCAAAGATCTCAGGCTATAAGCAAAGCCGGTTTTTCAGAAGTTTCCTGGATGGGATCTTACCAAGGCCCCGATCCGATTTCTAAAGATAGATTTTTGGAATTTGTATCTGTTACTGAAAATTCTCCTGATTCTGTCTATTTAGAGATCATCCAAGATAATGGAACTGTAAATTCTATTCTTTTACCTTTAGAGAAAGAAGGTTTGAGCTTAGTTTCGTCCGGAAAGTCGACCTGTTTTCCAGAAACAGAGTTTTGGAAGGACACAAGTTTCAGTTTACCTTCTTCCGGATCAAATCTTCTGAAAGTGTATGATCCTTATACAGGAGAGCTTTGGGATGAGTTTGCTTATAGTTCTTCCGGTCCCGGGGTAAATGATACCAGAAACAAAATTAGAAGATCAGCATATTCTAAAATTGAATCTGGCATGAGGGTTTGGTCTGTAAGTTCCTATTCCGGGAAACCTTATCGCGATTCTAATTGCGCTTTGACGGATGCTCATCCCGGAATTTCGGAATAAGAAGTTTACTCATGAAAAGAATCTTCTTCTTATTCCTATTTTTCTACGCCCAATTTATATCCTCAGAAGAAGTTCGGAATCCTTCTTTAGAGATATATTTCCAATGGATCTTGTTTAGAACGCAGGGAAGGATATCGGAAGAAAAAGAAAGTTCTAGAATTTCTTCCTTAATATCTCCTGCTGTCTTCGGTTTTAAATTTGAGAAATACACTGAAAGATTTCGAACAGACTTGGAATGGAGTCTGATTACTACAGCAAATTCAGGAACATTTTTCTTACCCGGTAAAAACTCTTATATTGGGATTTTTTACAAAGGATTATTATGGGGGGTAGGAAGAAAGTCTGACTCTGAAGAATTTCCAGCTTGGTCTTCTTGGAAGGATGGTGTAGAAGGGTTGTTTGCGGAGACTGACCTGGATCATATCAAGATCAGATTCGATCTTTTGGATCTATACAGAGGATTTCCTTTATTGGAAAACCAATGGTTGAAACTGCAAGGAAGAGAATATTTTCTTCCGAAACAAGCAAGAGATGAACTGATCTCCGAAAAGGACAGAGCAGATTCGTCTCAATTCAGATACAGAGCTGGGATAAGCCTGACAGGAAATAAAGAAGATCGTTTCGTATATAGATTCAGAGTTCGTTATCTTTCCTTGGGAGACTGGGGGAGATTTGGCTCTGATACAAAAGAATCTAAAACAGAAACAATAGAGGGAGATAGAGATTATCTCGTAGAATGGAGGCTGGGGCTTGGATTCCTCTGGAAATATTTTTATGTTTCCGGGGACCTGTTTCTTTCCAGAGGAATTGATAAAACAGGATATCATCCGGCCCGGCCTGAAAGATCTATTCCAATTACCGGAGAAGCTATTAGATTTGATTTAGGTTTTTATAATACATATGGAAAAATTTGCATTTTCGGATTTATACCCGATAGAGAGAAAAGATCCTCTCAAGGCGAAATTTTAGAATTGGGTTTTGTAGGAATGGGAGCTTCACCCATTTCAAACCCAATCCTGCAACAGGTCTGGGGATTTTATCCTTCTACTTGGATTACAGATAAGGGGCTAGAAAGAGAAGAAACAAATTTTCCCGGTAAAAGGCCTGCGAGCTTATTCGGTTGGAAAGCAGAAGGGAAGTTTTTCGGGATATCTCCGAGTATTCATTTCACCTATATAGGATTTTTGAAGGAAGAAAATTCTTCCTCAGGTCTTTGGTCAATTTCTTCTAAAAATATACAAAATAAATTCCTGAGAGAAGCAGGTGTAAGTATTGCTTGGTCTCCTTTGGAAGATGATACCACAAAGATTGAATTTGATCTAGGTGGTTTTGAATCTGACGAAACAACAGGACTCAAACAATGGTACATGCTCTTTCGTATAGGAGGAGTCTTGAAATGAAGAAATTTAATTTATTCTTATTGATCGGCCTTTGTTTCTATTCCTGTGAAAGAACGGATGAAGATGTTTCTCTTTTCTGGGAAGATGAATTATATCCGAAGATTTTCTTTTCTTATCCAGGCAGGTTTGTTCCTTCCGGAAAGAAGAGAATTGTCCGAGAAGAGATCCTACGAATTATTCGAGAAACGAATGATTCTATCTATATGCATATTTATTCATTAGATGATCCGGAGATAGAAGAAGAGCTCATCCATGCAAGCCATAGAGGTGTTCATTTAGAATTGATGGGGGAATGGGGTAAAACATATCCGGTCTCCATATTACCATTTTTGAAATATTGGAAGGGGACAGGATTACAACATACAAAGGTTTTGGTTTCCGATAGATCACTGGTGTTTATGGGAACGGGTAATTTTACCTACTATGGTTTGGAACAGGACCATAACGGGTATATAGAATTTAAATTAAATCGAAAAGAATGGGAAAACTTTCACTCTTTCCTAAGAGAAGAATATCCATTTCCTGTTTTAAAAATTGGTGGATTAGAATTTTGGAATTCTCCTCGAGAAGGAAATTTGATCCAGAATAGACTTTTGGATTCTGTTTTTTCTTCGGAACATTCTATTCGATATTTGATTTTCGATCATTATGATCCGATTTTAAGTTCCGGATTTACTCGGACAAATCATGGATTTATCAACGGAATCTATAATCGTCCTATTGATCCGGAAGGTACTATTCTTTCGAGCAACTCCAGGATGGAGATTTGGGAAGATGGAAATGAAGATATTTTGGATGACCCCACGATTGGAAAAGGAGGACTTCTTCATCATAAGTCTATGATCTTAGATGACATAGAAGTATTAACTGGATCATATAACTACTCTCTGAGTGCAAGGGATTCTAATCGGGAGATTCTCATTCGAATGAAGAATTCTCGAATTTCCAAAGAATTCCAACAAGAATGGGAGAATATACAAAACAAAGCGAAACGTATAGATGTCTCCCAACAAAATTTGCACCTGAATACTAATAACACTTACAGTTTTGACTCAAGTAATGATCAGATTTGCAGATCTCAAGTTCAGCAAGAGGATTCCTTTTTAGAGATCGGATTTGTTTGGTTTCGTTGGAATAATTTTTACCGATGGAAAGAAGAATCTTGTAAATCAGTCGCAGATTATGAATCGATTAGCTCCCGATTCTTTGGAGGAAAAAGTGAGTTTCCAACGGATGCTGTAGATAATTTAGGAATCCAATCATTTACTAGATCAGGAACGAAAGGTTTATCTCTGCCTAAGTCGGATCTGATGAAGGAGTTTCATTCAGCGATCTTAAAACCTTCTATCTTTTTACGACCATCCCAATTTTTAGGAACAGAAGCTGCCTGGGTTTTTCCGGATGATACAGAACTGAATGAATTTCTCTCTGAAAATTCTCCAGGACAAGTTTGGATTTTAGAAAGAGGAAAACTTCCTAAGAAGGTCGGAATCGAAGTAGAAGAAGGAGTGTACTATCTTTCGGAAGGTGTAAATTCGAATTCGGGTGTTCTAATACTGGAATACGAGAACTTTGGTCTATATTTCTGTTATAAATCTATCAATTATAATCTGAACTGGCCGGAGCAGATTTTATTTGCAGCTTATAATTTTAGAGAAATTTCTAATATTTCGGGAAGGTATTCTAAATCCGATTTGGAATTTTTTGCAGAAGAAGGGCTTCCGAACCAAAGGAAAAAAAATCTATGTGTTGTCTCCCTTTGATAATAGGACTTCTCCTTTTACAAAAAGGCCTAATAGAATCCAAAACAGGATCACCACTTCGTCATCCTGGAAATAACACTGGAATAGACCTGAGACAAAAAAGCCAATCAATCCATAAAAGAATACTAATGCTTGAAATTCTTGTTTGGATTGGAATAGATAGGCAAGTAGGATTGCGCCCAATCCCAAGTAGATCAATGCAGCAGGGATACCGAACACGGACGCCAAATGAAAATAATCATTATGAGCATGCCCTCTTTGTGTGACTTCGTAAAAATACGAGAGTTCGGAATATTCTTCTGAATGAGTAATCCTTACTTTTTCGATCTCTTTATTATAATTTCCGGGACCAACTCCAAGGATTGGATGTTCTTGGATAAGTGGAAAACTAGAATCCCAGATGAATGTTCTTCCGGAATCAGTATGTTTTTCTTTTCCGAAAAGTGGTCCGATCACTTTTTTACCCGCAGGACTGAATGTAAGTACTAGTCCTATCAAAAATAGTAATCCTAAAAATAGGGCAGCACCCTTGATCAAAAAGGATTTTGAAAATTCTTTTCTAATAAAAAATAAATGCACACCCGCAAAGAAGATACTTACTCCAGCTCCGATCATGCTGGACCTTGCTTGGTTTAATAAGAATACCAGGCAGTATAAAAATAGAAGAAGTCCTGCTATTAGTATCTTCTTTTTGTCCCCTTGGATCAGAGTTCTTAAAAAGCCAAATACTGCAAAAGCGGAGAAAAATTGTAACAATCCTCCGAAGGTCAAATGAGTGTTCATCAAACCAATCGAAATATAAAGAGGAATAGAAGAAAGTGAACCTAATGGATGAGTAAATCTATAACTGCTGGAAGTTTTGTATAGATCACTGATAAGCCTCGAAAGTCTCACTGGAGTGAAACCTCCTACGACTCCAGTAAATACAAGGAGTAGAAAAAGCCAAAAGAGTGCTCGGTAAACTTTCGGTAAGTCTTCCTTTGTAGTAAATCCTACTGAGAGAAATCCGAAAAATAGGAAGAAGTCTTTGAGCTCTCCATTCCAAGCTGCTTTCGCATATCCGAGGTTAGAATTGTCGAATACAAGGTGGATCAGAAATACGATCCCATACCAAAGAAAAAGAGAAATGGAAATTTTAGAAACAGGATGATTTGGTAGGATCTCCTTCCAATTTCTTGCTTTTAGCTGATCCGCTAATCCGAAAAAAAAGGAAAGCAGGAGAAACCCCTGGCTGAGGCTAACCGAAATTCCAATGGAAGGAAGGGTCGCTAGTAAACAGAATAGATGTGCCTTTTTCAAAAACTCTTTCATCTGAATTCTGGAAATAATCTCACTGAACTGTTCTTTGTAAATTCGATTATTTTTCACATAGATTTCTGTAATGGAGTGGTAAAATCCATATTATAGAGGAGATTGGTCCCGCATTAGGAACCTAGATGAAGATTCTTTATTTTTCGGACACCTTTCTACCCAAAATTGACGGGGTCGCTATTTCCATGAGAAATTTTGCGGAAGCCCTTGCAGAAAGAGGACATGAATTTTTGATTTGTTGTCCACGTTATGGAGAAGGTGATTTTGATAAAATGGGGGATCATATCCGTTTGGAAAGATTCAGAAGTGGATACCTTCCTAGTTACCCTGATATCAAAGTTGTTTTACCTTCTCCTTCTAAGATCAAAAGAGCGATCAAGGAATTCCAACCCGACCTAGTACATATTCACACTCCTGGACTCATGGGGGTCTATGGGATCAATGCTACCGAAAAATATGGGATCCCGAGTATCGGAACTTATCATACTTTGATGTCCGAGCAGGACATGTATCTTTCTTTTTATCGCCTTCTTAAGTTAGATAAACTTTTCATGAGAATTGGAAAGTTAAATAAGAAGATCAAGATCAAAGATTTGGTGAAGTTCGAAAAACTTGATAAGTTTAATATCCGAAAAAAGATCATTCTGAAAATTACGAATAATTTATACGATCGTTGTGATCTGATCATTTCTCCATCTCACCTAATTAAAAAACAGTTAGAAGAGTTCGGATTAAAGAAGCCAGTAGCTGTTATCTCTAACGGCCTGGACCTTTCTCAATTTAAGGGAAGTCCTAAAACTCTTTCTGTAAGTCCGAAATTACTGCATGTTGGTCGTATATCCTACGAGAAAAATTGTGATGTGATCATTAATTCCTTCAAGCTGATCCTTGAAAAGGTTCCATTGGCAACTCTTACAATCATAGGAGATGGACCTGCGTTGGCTTCTCTTAAGGTCCAGGCCCAAAAGCTTGGGATAGACCAAGCAATTACCTTTACAGGTTTTATAGATAGAGCTGAACTTCCAAATCATTATCCGAATTACGATCTATTCTTGACTGCTTCTACTATGGAAACCCAAGGGCTTGTGATCCTGGAATCAGTGGCCTGTGGTCTTCCTGCAGTAGGCGTGGATTCATTTGCGATCCCTGAACTAATTCATGATGGAGTGAACGGATTTATAGCAAAACCGTTCGATGTAAGAGATATTGCAGAGAAGACGGTTCGAATTTTAGAAGATCCTGCAATGTATGCTGCCTTCTCCAAGGAATCTCTGAAAATTTCACAAAGCCATGAAATGAAGGCATGTGTGGACAGAATGGAAGAAGTATATAAATCAGTCGCTGATCAAAAAAATAAGAAGAAAAAAAGATCTATACTAAATACGATCTTCTCTTTGGACCCTTTCGGGATCTTGGGCTGATCAGAAAAGTGTATTAATATTCTTGATAACGTTGATACGTTTGATCACGTCTTCCGGAGTAATTCTTTCCATGCAGGCAAAGTCTTTTCGGTAACAGGTGGTATTTCCGTAAATACTACAAGGCCTGCAAGACAGGTCTTCTATCTGTAAAACTCCAGTGTCTTCCTGACCGAAAGGTGCAAATCCGGAAAGTGGGTGAGTAGTCCCGAATAACGCAATTACGGGGCGTTTCAGAAGTGCAGCTATGTGAATGTTCGAAGAATCCATTCCGATGATCACATCCATTCTTTCCATGATCCCTAATTCACCTCGTATTCCTAGTTTACCACCGGAAACGATTGTCATGGACTGGTCCCCATTTCTCCATTCTTCCATTTGAACGGCTTCTTGTGAGGAACCGAATAAGAAAATTCTAATATTCGGGAATTCTTCCTTTAATAGTTTAAGTAGTTCGAGGCTTTTTTCCAAAGGCCATTCTTTCAGTTTATGACCTGCGAAAGGTGCATAACCCACCCATAGTCCTTCTTTTTTATCTATCTTTCTTGCGAGAAGAAAGTCTTTGGCATAAATTTTGGATTCAGGATCCACGTTGATCCAAGGTCCTTTACGAACTGCAGCAGGAAATCCTGCTTTTTCAAAAACCTTAAGATATCTGTCCACAGTGTGGGGAAGTTTGCGCAAAACTTTTCTGGTCCTGCGTATCTGGCGCATCTTCTCCCTTCTTCCTTTGATGATCCTGAAAACGGAAACACCTCTGATCCAAAAGAAAAAACTGATAAAGCGAGATCTAACGCTGGAGTGAAGGTCTACGATCTTTTCATAAGGACCTAGTTTATTCAATTCTTTGAATAAACGATACAGACCGGAGAGACCTTTATATTTTTTAAGATTAATCCCTATTACATGAACATTCGGGATATTATAAAAGAAGGGAGCATAGTTCCCTCGAGTAACAACTGTGAGTTGTATATTCGTATACTTGGCGGCAACGGCAATCAATGCCGGAGCCATCAAGGCAACATCTCCCATCGCTGAGAATCTTAGCACCAAAAGATTCATGCTTGTTTTGTATATAAGGATGGGTTCAGGTTTTTGTCGTTATACATTTTCATCTGCCTATACACCTTATAAAATTTATCTCCTTTAGATAAATCGTCCAGAAGTTCATCCAGACATTTGGAAAGATCAGTCCTTTGTTCCAGCAAAACATTCAACTTGTTTTGGCAGGTTTGGATATGTTCAGGACTCACGTCCTTTCTTTCCGTTTGTTCTTTCATATGATAAATTTTGAGTTCCAGGATGCTCATTCTGTCTATTAGCCAAGCGGGGGTTTCAGAATTCATTCTGGCGTTTGGCTTTCTTTCCACAGACTTGTACATTGCAGAGATCTGGTCATCTATCTGCTCAACAAGGTCTGTCCTTTCCTGGTTCAAGGCATCTATTTTTCTTTTGAACTGGACAAGTTCCTTATCCGGGAGGTCCGGCCTTCTTATCTCGTCTTCCACATGCCATTGGATAGTATCTATCTGGTTTTTTTGGTAAAATAGGAATTCAAGGGAGGACTGAGGGAATGGATTTGGAGAAAGTGTTTCCTCTTTATGCCAGTCCGTGACGGAATTTTTGAATATCTCAACCACTTTGGCCGATTCTAACTTCATCGGAGCTAGAATTTACGCGATAGACCAAAAATCAAGAGGATTTCCTATTGTCGTTCCGTCGGCTAATACCAGAGTTACGATCTAGTTCCGCTTTACAAAATAAATTTCCCAGGTTAGGATTTTGCCCGCATGAAAAAAATAGTACCTCCGGAAGCGTTGCAATTTTTGGCGTCTATCCCATTGTTCAAGGGTCTCCCGAGAAAATTACTAGTCTTACTTTATGGCCATATAGAAGAGCGAAACGTTCATAATCACACTGTCATTTATTATAAGGGAGAGATCTCCAAGGAACTTTATATAATCCGACACGGAGAGGTAATGATGACCTTGGGCGAAGCAGGCAAAACTGTTCGTTACTTGGGAGAAGGTGACGTATTCGCTGAAAATAGCGTTCTGACAAGAACTGCTCATACAGGTTCTGCAACCGCAATTCTGGATACATTATTATATGTTTTAGATGGAGAATATTTTCTTAAACTTGCCGCAAAAGAAAGAGTACTTTCCCAGAATTTGATGAGGCTCATGGGAATGAGAATGAGAGAAGTTATGGAAGATTCTTCCAGCCAAATGCATTCTCCAAGAAGGCTTGTATGTCATATTCCAATAGAGGAAGTAGAAGATTTCAAGGTACATCTAGAGTCCATTGTAGACAACGGTAGGAAGTCCCACGAAGGACATGTTTCACTTTTGAGAATGGATACATTCAAAGGAAAATCCGTTTCTGAGATGATCCGAACAATCGCCGGGCTTAGAAAGAAGTCTTCCATACTACATCTCTATTTTAAGAATCCGGTGATCCAACCCGAGTTGGATAAGCTTGTTCAACAATGTGATCAGATCGTTTTTTGGGAGGAAAAACCGGAAAGAAATCTGAAACAGAAAAATGAGATACTTGGCTATTGGGAACCACGGATACGGAATTTTTCCGGAAGGACTTCTCGCATTATTGTTTCCGAAAACGGATTAAGCAAACACGAAGAGTCGGCAAACCAAAAGATATTTTATAAGGGAGAAACTTTCGCAAGGTATTTGGTATCTAGGACCAGAGGACTTGCACTGGGTGGAGGAGGAGCAAGAGCGCTCGCCCACGTAGGTTTATTGAAAGTTTTAGAAAGAGAAGGGATCCGTTTTGATTTTGTTAGCGGTTCCTCTTTTGGAGCTGTGATCGGAGCGTTATACGCAAGAGGAGAAAGTACTGATTCCATTTTTAAAATGATCGGTAAGTTCTTCGGCGGAATAGAAAAGCCGTTTGATCCTACCATCCCGCTTATCTCCTTCTTCAAAGGAAAACGAATGCTCAGAATGTTAAAGGATGCATTCGGTACACAATTAATAGAAGATCTAAAGATCCCATTTGCAACTTCAGCAGTAGATCTTCATAGCGGGCAAGAATATGTAATGGACCAGGGCCCCGTTTGGGAAGCGCTCGCTGCAGCAATGAGTTTGCCTGGTATGTTTCCTCCCGTATTCAAAGGAGATCATCTTTTGATTGATGGGGGAGTAATCAATAATGTTCCGGAGAACTTGATCCGGAGAAAAGGTGCAGATGTGATCTTATCCGTGAACGTTTCCCCTCTGAGAGATGAAGGGATCGTTAGACTTTTGGAAGATAGAAAGGTAACCGGAAAATCATTTTTCAAAAATCTCTGGGAAGATATTACTTATCCTCCAATTCTTAAGATCATGGCAAGAGCGATCACATTAGAGGGAAGAGAAATCACAAAATTGAGAAAAGAAAAAATGGATCTTTTTATCAATTTACATATTGAAGAATTTGCATTTACAGACTTTGGAAAATATAAGGAAATCATTAAGAAAGGAGAATTAGAAACGGAAGCCGCGATCGGTGATATCCGTAAATTATTCTTCCCGTCTGAAAAATAATCAGAGATAACTTAGGATCTTTTCCTGGAGCCTATCCGAATGTTTTCTCCAGGAAAGTTTCCATTCTTCACTTCCTTTTGGACCTACCTTGTTTGTAAGCGCGAATATGGTTCCGAAAGGAATATTAAATAGATTGCATACTTTTGCAAGACCGAATGCTTCCATATTCTCGAAACCTAAACTTTCTCCTTTAATTCTCTCCAAAGCTCTTGGACTCAAATCTTCTAATGTGACCGAACCAGTTCCATTGGTTGCAGATTCCACAAAATCGTTTCCATCGAAGGGAAATTGTAAGTCAGGAAATTCGTATTTAAAAGTTATACTTTCTGGAAGTCTGATCTTTTTGTCCAAGAAGGCGATCTGGTAGTTTGCGAATACTTTTGAAATTCCGAATTTGCCTTCCCAATCTTTTCTAGGGATCCAGTTATAAACTCCTGCGGAGCCTATCCCCAAAATCGCCTTAGGTTTCCAAGTGGAAGGATCTGAGAGATATTTCTGGAGATTGATTGCGGCTTCTAATTCGCCGATGCCTGCTTCGAAGGTATGGATCCTTGGATCCGATTTTAATTTGTCTATTTCTCCCGCAAAAGCTGCGCAGAAAAGAATGTCCTGGATTTTAAGATCGCTCATCTGATTAAAGAAAGATCGTTTTTATCAGATCAGCATAGAGTTCTGCAACCTTATTTCTTTTCACTTTCATGGTTTCGGTGAGTTCTTTTCCTTTTTCGAACTCCTTGTCTAACAGGCGAATCTCACCTATTTTTTCGAAATTTTTAAATCCGTTCTTTTCGGAGATCGTGTTCTTGATCAGATCCTTGTAAAACTTCAGGACTTTTGTATCTTGGACCAGGTCTGAATTATCGTTAGGTAGACGAATTCCTTGGGAGGAAAAATGATCCCTAAGTTTGGCAAAGTCAGGCACAAGTAAAATCGCCAAAAACTTTTGGTCTTGGCCTACAACTACGGCATTTAACGCCCAACCGGTCTCTAATATTTTTCCCTCGATTGGTTCGGGCTCTACATTCTCTCCTGAAGAAAGAACGATTGTATCCTTTGCTCTACCTGCAAATTTTAACTCACCTGTTTTGGTCCAGACGAATAAGTCACCTGAGTTAAACCATCCATCTGAAAAATTGGACTGAGTTAGCTCTGCATTTTTATAATACCCCGCTGTTACATGCGGACCCTTATGCCAAGCAATACCTTTATCTCCTGGTTTGGAAACTACAACATTCTGCTCATTGACTAACTTGATATGTGCTCCAGGAAACACAGGTCCTATAGACCCGGTTTTCGGAATAGGAAAACTTCCTAATGCTCCCATTCCTGTTGTCTCAGTCATTCCGTATGTTTCTATTATAGGAACTCCCATAGAACGAAAGAAAAATTGGATCTTAGGAGGCATCGCTCCTGCACCACAAAATGCAAATTTAAGTTGTCCGCCGAATAGAGCTCTCACGGGTGCGAGCACTTTCTGAGCTAGAATATTCAAAGAATAGAATATAGGTAGAAGTAGGGTAGAAACGACTGTATCAGTTAATTTATCTTCTTTATTTGATTCTTCTGTTTCCGAATAATTTCCAGTCACAGTATCCAAAAGAGAATTATACGTCTCTGCGATTCGGACTGCCATTTTAAAAACAGTAAGTTTTGCAGGAGAAGATTTTGAAACCTTATCCCAAATCCTACGATACAATGCTTCCCAAACTCTAGGCACGGAAACAAGAACTGTAGGTTTGATGATCTCGAAGTCACGAGTCAGCTGAGCAACATTAGAGCAGGCGAGTGAGGCTCCCCAGGATAGAAGTGCTGTTTCTAAAATCCTTTCTGCGATATGCCAAGGTGGAAGAAAGACCACAACTCTATCCGAATAATTTGCAGGCACAAATTGTTGCAACTGATCAATCGTCCATGTGAAGGACCTATGTTTTAATACAACACCTTTGGGTACTCCAGTGGTTCCTGAAGTATAGATGATCGTTGCAATATCGTTCTCGGTCAAAGATTCTCCAATTGAATGAAGAAGTGATTTTCCCTTCTTTTCAACCCAGGCTCTTCCATGAGCGATCGCAGTTTCCAGATCTATAAATTCGATTTTAGGGTAAGCAGCTTTTAATTTTGCCAGAGAGGCAAAGTTCTCTTCGGATTCTATGAGTATTACAGTTTCCAGATGTTTTAATCTGGTTAGAATATTTCCTAATTTGCTCAGGACCTGTTCTTTTTCTATAAATGTGATCTTGGATTCCGTATGGTCTAGGATATAGAATATCTCTTCTTCGCTTGCATCACATCCTCTTGGAACATCCGCACCACCGGAGCACATTACGGAGAAGGAGCATAATGCCCATTCTGTCCTATTATCACAGAATAAGCCTACCTTATCACCTTTGTTTAGATTTTTCTGTCTGAAAAACCCGGAAAGATTTTCCAAATTTAAAAACCATTCGGAATAGGAGATCCCGGAGAATGATTTCAACTTTTCATCCCAGATCCATTGGAAGGGTCTGTCTTTGTAATGGATACAGGAGTCCCTGACAAGATGATAGATACTTCTTTTTTCCATAGGGATTAGGAAAGTAGGCCCAGAGTTTCCGGCTCGTCCAACATTAAATTTATATTTTGTAAAGCCTGGCTAGCAGCTCCTTTCATTAGGTTGTCCAGAGCGGAAACAATTGTGATATTCTTTCCTCTTTGCCTTAGGCTTATATCTAAGAAGTTAGTATGTTGCACTTTGGCTAGATCAATCTCTTCCGGAGTTTTTCTGATCCGGATAAATGGTTCTGATTTAGAATTTGCAGTCAGAGTCTCTAAGAAAGGTAGATTTTCGGAATTCGCTTCCAAATAGATCGTGGATAAGATCCCTCTATACACAGGAAGTAAATGAGGCACAAATAAAATTTCAGGCTCAGAAAGTCCCGATCCGACAAAACAATATTCTTGGATCTCAGGTTCATGTTGGTGGCTTAAAATTTTATATGCTCTAAAGTTTTCATGTACACCATTGAAGGAAAATCCTCCGTCTTCTACTCTTCCCCCAGCTCCACTAATCCCTGATTTACAATCTGCTACGATCCTTGGTTTGATCTCTTTTCTGAGATTTCCTAAAAGATACAAAGCTAGGATCACTGAAGTGGAGAAACAACCTGGATTCGAAACAAAGTCGGCACCTTTCAATTGGTCTCTGAAAATTTCCGGAATACCGAATACCGCTTTTGCAGTTAAATGGAAGCTAGTATGCTTTAATTTATAATTTGTTTCGAATTTTTCTTGGTTATGAAGACGATATACGCCGGAAAGATCTATTACCTTATGACCTTTCTCCAAGAACTTAGGAGCTAATTCCAAAGAAGCATCATTCGGAACTGCAAGAACTACGAGTGAACCTTTCGGGACCTCGTCTTCATGTTTTTTAAAAACAAGATCCTTAGGTGAGATAAGATCAGGAAAAACTTCTGAAAGAGATTTGCCTGCAAGTTTATCGCTAGTAACATGCACAGCTTTGTATTTTGGATGGCGAGCGAGTAATCCTAATAACTCTTTTCCTGTGAATCCGCCTGCTCCGATGATGCTGATCTCTGACATGTATCTTCCTTTTGACTAGCGTTTGAAACAATCCTAAAAATCGGGATTAGGCTTGGAATAAAAAAACGCCGGATGAGTTTTCATCCGGCGGTCAATGGTTTCTAAAAAGAAAGCCAGTAGTAATTAGCCTGCTGCTTTTTGGGCTTCTTCTGACGGCGGAGCAGGTGGTAGTTTGCCGTCAGGTGCTAAAGGGGGTAATCCATTCAGATCTCTTACCATATTTTCTACTTGGAATGCGATCTCTGGATTTGATTTCAGATATTCTTTAGCTGCTTCTTTTCCTTGGCCTATCTTTTCCGTATTATAGGAATACCAGGCCCCGGATTTGCTAATAATGTCGTGTTTTACCCCTAAGTCAACGAGAGAACTTTCTCGGCTGATTCCGGTGTTAAAGATTATGTCGAATTCCGCCTGGCGGAAAGGTGGTGCCATTTTGTTTTTTACAACTTTTACACGCACTCTATTCCCTGTGGCTTCTTCCTTCTCTTTAAGAGTTTCTATCTTACGAATATCTAAACGGATCGTACTATAAAACTTTAATGCATTTCCACCAGTAGTAGTTTCTGGAGAACCGAACATAACTCCGATCTTCATACGGATCTGGTTAATGAACACTACAACAGTTTTTGACTTAGATATAGTTCCAGTTAGTTTACGAAGTGCTTGGGACATAAGTCTTGCTTGCAGACCCATATGAGAATCTCCCATATCGCCTTCGATCTCTGCCTTAGGAACTAATGCAGCAACCGAGTCTAAGACCACGATATCAATTGCATTACTTCGAACTAGAGATTCACAAATTTCTAATGCTTCTTCCCCGTTGTCAGGTTGAGAAACTAATAATTCCTCTAAGTTGACTCCCAACTTTTTAGCATAGGCAGGATCCAAGGCATGTTCCGCATCGATAAACGCTGCAACTCCGCCTCTCTTTTGGCATTCTGCAATTGCCGAAAGTGTAAGAGTGGTTTTACCGGAAGATTCCGGACCATAGATCTCAACGATCCTTCCTAATGGATAACCGCCAATTCCTAATGCGATATCCAGATCCAAGGATCCAGTAGGAATAACAGGGGCAACTACGCTTGCAGATGCAGATCCCAAACGCATAATAGAACCCTTACCGAATTGTTTTTCGATCTGGGTCATTGCCTGATCAATTGCCTGACGTTTGGAATCGTCCAACGCTTCTTCTTTTTGCTTCTTCATGGACTCTTTAGCTCCTTCTCTTGCCAAGACCCGGTTCCCCCTCAGATAAAACTGCGTGTACTTTTTTAAAGGGAATCAATCTTTTCTAATAGGAAGGATACTCTTAGTCCCGGACAAATTCCAGGTCGGATCTAAAAAACCTTCGGATTCCCTGGGAAAAGTTTCTCGCGAAATCACTCTTATGTCACCCAAAAAATTAGAAGAGGGTTGAAAAAAGTGCAAATATTTGTATAGTAAATATGATTGTAGTAAATTGGGCCTCTAAAAATAAGGCCTAATCGGATAAAAATCCATTCTCAGCCTTCTCCTTATCCGCTAAAAACGAGACTTCTGCCTTATGACTTCTACGAGTTTGTTCTAAAAGGAATCTCCAGAACTTTCCAGCATATAATATAAATATAATGAAAGAGGAGAATACCAATAGTATTTTAGAGAGAAGTAATATATAGAACGGAACCAGGTTATGATTTGGGAAATAGAATAGTTCCGTTTTGTTTTCGGAGAAGTTTTTCACATTTCCACCGTGCTTTTTATCTTCTTCGAAGAATGTGCGGACTTCTCGGATGTCCAGATCCTTTATAGGAAACTCTGGAGTTGTTTTATATAATAGAAGTGCTCCTGACTCTGAGAAGAGTAGAAAACTTCCTTGTAGTTTTAATTCTCCCCATTTAGGCAAAGGGCGGTATATTAGATTACGAAATATATATCTGAAGGAAACAGGACCGGTCTCGAATTCGTAATAAGAATCCGGGAAATTTCCCTTATTGTAAAATAGGGTCTCCCATTCTTTTCCTGCGAATTTGATCTGAACCCCTTCGAACCTTTCCAGGCTTTCTAGATCTTTTCTTAGTTTCTCTAAACCGGGCTTTTGGTTTTGTCTTTTGTCAGGTTTTAGATCATTTTTTAGAAACAATTCCAAACTTTGTTCGGAGTCTTTTTTTAACTCTATAATATATTCGGCAGTTATATTACGAACTATCCTTTCTTCCGTTAAAATTGGATGTCCGGACCATTCTAAAAACGAGTTTAATAACTCTTCCGAGGATTTTTCGGAAGCAGTAAGGCTTAAGGGATAGGAGAGAAAGAAAAGCAAAAAGAAGAATCGGAAAACCTTTGACATAGGCGGCTTTTATCCTGTAATACTCAAACCATAATCGAAAACCCCAAACTGAAAAGCTTTAAAAAATATATGAGCCTGTTAGAACTACATAAAATACAAACCACAAAATCTTCCTGGCAAGACTTTGTGGAATATAGCATCCAAACTCCTTTTTATACCGAAACAAAGGCCAAAACCCAGTCCTTGGTAGAGGCGATACAACTCACATTATTCCACGATTATCTCTCCACATTTTCAGCTGAAGAGAAGTCAGAATTTCTTGCTTCTCCGAATGCTTTCCAAGCATCAGCGGAAAAGTTCGTGAATATTCTAGAGGGTGTGCGTTATTCCCAAGACGGATATAATCAAAAGGAAAGATCCCTATTTTTAGGAATGTTAAAGTCCTTATTAAAAGAATATAAGGTGGATGAGAACGGAGAAAGAAAGGATCTGGAAAGATACCATTTCTATAGATGTATTATTCGTTTTTGCTCGGATAAGGATTATATCTTTAGAGTGTACGAAAAGTATAAATCTTATCTTTCTCAGGGCAGCGGGGTGTAATGGCCCAAAAGACATTAGTCGTTTCTCCAGATTGCCCCATTTGCGCAGTGTTGCGTGGGGCAAAGATCCCAGGTTTAATCCACCAAAATTCTTCTTTTATCATTCGTCATGCACCTGAGGATAAAAAAATCCCAGGTTATCTGTACATTGAACCAATTTCTCACAGAGAAAAATACTCAGACTGGGACCCTAAAGAATTCAAGGACTTAGGAGAGACACTCCAATTTGCAACTGATTGGATACAGAAGAAGTATTCTCCTCCTAAAATTTATACAGTCTTGGTCGCAGAAAAAGTAGCTCATATGCATTTTCACTTAATCCCTAGATACGAAGATATCAAGGGACCTGAATACATTCGATTAGCATTAGAAGGTCTTGCCTCGGCTCCGGTCGGTATACCATTCCCTAAATTCGAATGATCTGTTTTCCTGTCCGTTATTATCAAAAAATTTCTGTCTAAAGTAAAAGGTTATGAATCAATCCAATATAGAAACCCTGATTGACGCGGGTAAAAAAAGAAAAGCAGACTTTGTAGAAATTTACGAAGAAGAATCCAGGAATTCTTCTATCTCGCTGAGAGACCAGAAGATAGAACAATCACTTGCGGCAACTGATTACGGGATCGGGATCCGATTGGTATATGGGACTGATGTTTTGTATGCATATACGAGTAATGACGACCAACAACATTTACTTTCTTTAATTCACTTGCTCGCTGACTCAAGGGGAGAAGTTGGAAATGGCTCGAGCACATTTACACTTCCCGGCGATGTTTCTAAATATTCTTTTTCTAAAAATATCCATGATCCTAGAAAAGTTCCTCCATTTAGAAGGTTGGAGCTCCTACAAACTGCGGACACGGTCGCTAGAAAAGTTTCCTCCAAGATCATACAAGTAGGAGTAAGCGCTTCCGATATAGTTACGAATGTTCTGATCGCAAACTCGGAAGGACTTTGGGTAGAAGATCTTAGGGTCAGAAGTAGATTTTTCCTTTCTGTGACTGCGGAAAATAAGGGAGAAAGATTCGTAGCGAGTGAATCACCAGGTGCTTTAAAAGGATTCGAATTTTTTGAAGGTTTAGCCGTAGAAGATATAGCGCAAAAGGCTGGAGAGAGAGCTCTTTTCATGTTGGATGCTGGTTATATAGAAGGTAAAAAAATGCCTGTGGTCATGGGTAATGGTTTTGGTGGAGTAATTTTCCACGAAGCATGTGGCCATCCTTTGGAAACTGAGGCAATCCGCAAAAAATCTTCTCCTTTTGTAGGAAAACTGGGAGAGTCAATCGCTCAGTCCTGTCTTACCGCTTACGACGACGGGACGATCGAAGAACAATACGGTTCCTTGAAAGTGGATGATGAGGGTATGCCTACACAAAAAACACTTCTGATAGAAAACGGAATTTTAAAAGCATATCTTGCTGATAGGATCGGATCTATGGAAACAGGATCCGCTAGAACTGGAAGTGGAAGAAGAGAATCTTACCAATACGCGCCGGTTTCCAGAATGAGGAACACATATATAGAAGCTGGGAAAGATTCTTTGGATGAGATGTTTGCTTCCGTAGATTTTGGACTGTATGCAAAAAGAATGGGTGGTGGTTCAGTAAATCCAGCTACTGGAGAATTCAATTTTGCGGTAGAAGAAGGTTACGTGATCCGAAATGGAAAAATTTCCGAGCCGGTGAGGGGAGCTACTCTGATCGGCAAAGGTCATGAAATTCTCCCTAAAATTTCCATGGTTGGAAAAGACTTGGAACTGGCTGCTGGAACCTGCGGGGCTTCTTCCGGTTCTATCCCTGTAACTGTAGGACAACCTTCACTTAAAGTGGATGAGATCCTAGTAGGGGGAAGATAATGGATTTGGAACAAGCCGCCGGATTCGTATTAGAAGAAGGAAAACGATATGGGATCGATTCTTTCGATCTGATCGCTACTGACTCAGAAGATATTGGAATAGAAGTATTTAAAGGCAGGATTGTTTCTACGGAAACGTCTCGCTCCAGAGGAGTTGGTATCCGCGTTCTGAATAATTCTCGCCCAGGATATTCTTATAGCGAACGTTTTAGTAAAGAAGCTCTTTCCCAAATGGTTAGAGATGCAATGGACCAAACAGAGATCACTGATCCTTTGGACATGGAACTTCCCGGACCAAAACCTTTGGCAGAAGTGGATCTAAAACATTATAACCCTGCATTAGAAAAATTGGATTTTGCATGGATGAGAGAGCAGGGATTAGCATTAGACCATGCCTCTTGGGAATCGGATAAAAGAGTAGAGAATGTTCCCCATGTAGGCGTAGGAAAAAGTTCCACCCAAAGTTTGGTCGCAAACTCAAAAGGTGTATTTGTTAAAAAAGAATCCAATGTTGCTTATCTTGGAACAGGACTTGTGGTCGCCGAAGGTGATATCAAGAAGATGGGAAGTTATTACCGCTCAGGGAGAGATATTTCCCAATTCGATCCATCTTATATAGCAAAAGAAGCAGCTTATAGAGGAACAGAACTTTTAGGAGCAAAACCTCTTCCAAGCGGTGTGTATACAATCGTTTTAGGAAATCGTATTAGCCCTCAGATTTTCGGAATGTTCTCTTCTCCTTATTTCGCCGATGCTGTCCAAAAAGGATCTTCTCGTTTAGTTGGAAAATTAGGGAACGAGGTCGCATCTCCTATATTAAGTATTTATTGTGAAGCTCATACTCCGGATTATCCAGGTTCACGACTAGTGGATGCGGAAGGAATTCCTACATCTGCACGCACCAAAGTTTTGGAGAATGGGATCCTTAAATCATATCTGTATAATTTAGAATCCGCCAAAAAGGATAATGTATTGCCGACCGGTCATGGAGTTCGTTCTTATTCAGGAAGAGCAGGTACTTCTTTTGCCAATATGATCGTTCCTTTGGGTGATAAGACCAGAGATGAACTATTGGCAACGGATTCTCATTGTATTCTCGTGACTAAGCTTGAAGGTGGGGCAGGTTGTAGCGCGGTTTCCGGAGAAATTTCAATAGGTATCCAAGGGATCTATTATAAAAACGGAAAACCGGAACATGCAGTGGATCGTATTACAATGAACACGAATTATTTCGACCTACTTCATAAGATAAAAGGGATCTCCAACGAATATTCAGACAGTTATTCTTCCATCAAGGTCCCCGATATTTTGATCTCAGAAATTCACGTAGCAGGTTGATAATGTCGGAAGAAAGAAACAAGCCCGAAACATACTTACTTTCCAAAGAACTAGAAGAAGCAGTGCAAGTTGCAGAGATTACCGCAAGACCTTTACTTCTAAAGGGAGAACCTGGAACCGGAAAATCACTTTTAGCGGATTATCTTTCCTTCAAGACAAAGAAAACACTTTATTCATGGCATGTTAAATCCACCTCTCTTGCAAAAGAAGGTTTATACTTTTATGATGCGGTTTCCAGACTAAACGATTCTAGATTTACTGAAGATAAGGAGAAGGTCCGCAATATCGAGAATTATATCCGCCTGGGTGCTCTTGGGGAAGCGTTCTCTGCGACTGAACCTTCCGTAGTATTAATAGATGAGATAGATAAAGCGGATATAGAATTTCCTAACGATCTACTTTTAGAATTGGATAGAATGGAATTTGTGATCCAGGAAACCGGGCGCAAGATCAAGGCTATTAATAGGCCATTAACTTTAATCACTTCTAATAATGAAAAAGAACTTCCGGCTGCATTTTTAAGAAGATGTATCTTTCATTACATAGATTTTCCGGAACCAGCGTTTATGGCGGATATAGTATCTTCTCATTTTCCAAAAATTGAATCTTCACTTTTGAAAAGAGCACTCGAGTCCTTCTACGTGATCCGAACCATGGATGATATGAAAAAAAAGCCGGGCACTAGTGAACTATTAGATTGGATCCAAATTCTAATCCATATGGGTGCAAAACTTCCGGAAGACGGAAGGACTCCGTATATAGGCGCTCTTGTTAAGAATGAAGAGGATCTGAAATTGTTCAGATAAAGAACTTGTTTTTCCCTTTTTTCTACAGGCTAAAATCATCAGGAGTTCCAATCTCCACTGTGGAACTCTTGGATTTCCTAAAAGCAACGGATGCTCTTACCAGGGATAAAACGTTTCTTTCTATAAATGAATTCTACAGAGTTTCCAGGCTTTGTCTCGTAAAAGATGTAAAATATTACGATGCATTCGATCTTGTATTCACTGAACTATTCGGAGAAAGAGGAGTGCTGAAAGAATCTTTCCGTAAGGAAATGATGGATTGGCTTTCTAATATATTCGAAAATCCGAATAAACTACCACCTAGTATGATCCCTCCTGAAGAACTTTGGAAAGAGTTTCTGGATAGGCTCCAAAATCAAAAAGGGGAACATCATGGTGGGAACAAATGGATCGGCACTGGAGGTAGCTCTCCTTTCGGACATTCCGGAGTAAATCCTGGAGGAGTCCGCATCGGCGGAGAAGGTGGTGGAAAGTCCGCTATTTTCCAAGCCATGGAAAGAAAGTATAAGGACTACAGAACGGATGAGCAGTTGGATGTTCGGCAGATCAAGATTGCGCTTAAAAAACTCAGGAATTTAAGAAAGGAAGGGATCCCTGAATTCCATCTTCCTAAAACTGTGGATGCCACCTGTAGAAATGCAGGAGATCCCGAACTTATATTTGATCGAACTAGAAAAAACGGGATCAAAGTATTACTTTTAATGGATACCGGCGGGAGTATGACTCCCTATGCAGAAAGGGTAAGTAAACTTTTTTCGGCTGCCCACCAGATGAACCATTTTAAGGAATTCGGGCATTATTATTTTCATAACTCTGTTTATGATTCTGTATATCCTAAGGGAGATTTGAGATACCCGATTCCTTTAAAGAATCTTTTTCGAAAGCATAAGGACGATACAAAGTTGATCATAGTAGGAGACGCATATATGGCTCCTTATGAACTTTTAGATCCTGCTTATGGATTCTATCATTCCAGGTTTAGACAGGAATCTAAACTCCCGGAACATCCTGAATCAGGACTAGACAGTTTTAAAAGGATCAAGTCCCATTTTGGGGACACGATCTGGATGAATCCGGAACCAAAAAGATATTGGGATGCTCCCACCATCTACGAACTTAAAAAAGTATTTCCGATGTTTTTTTTAAGTGTAGATGGATTAGAAGACGGGATACGAGAGCTTTTAGGAAAAAGATAATTAAGGTTTTAGAAGAAATTTATATTCTATACTAACTTCGTCTTTTGCAGTCGCAAATAACAGACTCGGTCTTTCCACATCAAAATCACTCATTAGAACCTGGAATTTTCCGGAAAGAATTGTTTCTTGTCCTTCTTTCTGAATAGTAGCAACCGATTTAACTAATTTAGTTTTGCCCTTAATCGTTAAGTTTCCGGTGATTGTCCATTCATTATCTTTTGCGATAATGGATATGCTAGAAAAGCTGATATTGGTTATTGTAGGATATCCTAAAGATTCTATAATATGTTCGTCCCTATTCTCATCCCCGGATTTGATCTCCGAAATCGGGATCTCAATTTTTACGAGTTTAGGGATTTGTAAACCACTCGCAGCTTGGCTTAATACTGTAGGGGTCACAGTAACTACGGAACATTTTCCATAGACCGTTTTGAAAGGATGGGTGGCTATAAAATTGACCTGGGCTTCCTGTAATTTTAATTCTTCCGAAAAAGCCGAAGAAACACTTAATAAAAACAAGATCAAAAAACGTAAAAGATAAGACACGTTACATACTCCTTAAAAATAAAAAACTGCTATTGAAACGCTAAATGCTCCGAAACCTGCCCAGCCGACTGCTCTCATTTCATTTGCCGCACTTGGACCTTCTTTAGAGATCCTTTCTCCTATAAATGGAAGTGCTAGCATCGCAGGTAGATGAATCCAGATCATTGCCTTATGAGTGAATATTGTGTTAAGTCCAGGTTCTCTTTCTAAACTTTTAGAAGGAGAGAAGAAGGCTAGGCCTGCAGTTACCGCATATAAAGTAAAAGTAGTTCCTGCTAATGCAGAATGTATACTCCCGGAAGATTCCGAATCCCATGGAGAAGATCCTATGAGTGCAGTATATAGAAATAGATTTTTTTGAGGATCAGAGATGAGTAAATAATTTGCGTACGGTTCATATTCTCTTTTAAGACTGGAGAGTGCTTGTTCCCCTACCAAATTAGTAGCAAGCCAGAATCCCCAGGTCAAAAGACCGAGACCCTGGTGCCAATCTAACATAGAACGACGTAATTCCACACGTTCCTTTTCTTTTTGCAAATCCTTTGGCTCAAGTGTATTTAAAGTAGAATTTTCCTGGTTATAAAATCTGGGAGAATACCTGGAATAATCTGGAGTTAAAGGATGAACCTCCGTCCATCCTGAAAAATCGTTATAAACGTATGGAGAAGAATACAAAATCGTATTTGAGCAAAAAAGAAAAATAGAAATTAGAAGTACTTTCTTTGCGAAAGACATATCCGATCTATAAAACAAATTTCAAAAAAGAAAATCATTATTTGGACAAAATGACAAAAAGCAATGAGCAGCAGAAAATTCGGAATAAACGAAAGACTGGAAACTGAAGCGAGTTGATCCAGGATTTTGAGACTGCGGATCTGTATTATCTTTTGTTTTGTATTTTTCTTAATACTTCTGTAACAGCCTGTGTATATCCGTCATAGACTCCCTTATCGTAATCGGATAAGTTCTTGTAGTTCAAACCGGAGAATTCTTTTAGAAGTTTGGAAAGTTCTTCTTCTATTATATTTTTGCGAATATATACTGTTTCGAAATGGTTCGGATGCATAAAGTTTATCCGTAAAATTCTGATCTAAGCCTATGGCCGATTTCTCTTTGGTGTTTCATTAGAAACTTAGGATATTCCATTTTCAACCAATTTATGGCCTCTCTGTATCTAACGTATTCTTTTTCCTTACGTTTAAATTCAGGACTATGGATTGAGTTATGGCCGTTTTTCACACTGCTCGGAAGAATATGATGTAAAATTTCGTGATGTACCACATGTTCCAGAACGTAAAGAGGAACCTCTTTATGGTCCAGGATGGGGCTGATACGTATATTCATATTCCGTTTTTCGTAACTACCCAATCTTCTTTTTCCGAGGCGATCTGCCCAGCCTATGGAAAGAAGTTTTGCATCCATTTTAGGAAAATAGAAAGTAGAAATTTTTTCCAGAATCGACTTAAGATCGTAAGCGGCTCCATTTTCTTTCAATTTTTTGAAATTAGTAGATCCGAACTCGGGGAGTGAATTTAGGAATTCGGCAACTTCTTCTTTCCAGGCCTGTTTCGGTTTGAGCCCCAACAATTTAGAAATGAGTAATGAAACAAACGAGAATATGATCTCTTCTCTTGCCTCCATTAAAGAAGTGTGAAATTTTGCTGATAGGGTCCCGTTATGAAAGGATATAGAATGGTTTCCGTTTCTATAAGGATAAAATTTGAGTTCAACGGAACGGACCTGGCTTTCTTTAAAACGCCTTGATCTGATCTTCAAAGAATCCCAAATAGAGATCAGATATTCCTCCCAATCTCTGGCTGGAATTGGATCAGGAACCGAAAAACTCTCTAATTCTCTTTCTGGCATCTGAATCGTTTTGATTTTGAGTTGTTTGGGAAGATGATTGGGTCGAGGATTCTTCCTTTTTATTGATAAAACTTTTATCTAATACTTTTTCAGGTTCTCTGATCTCTTCTATAAATCTGGAAACTCGATTGAAGTATTGTGAATTTTTTTGTTGGGAGATTTGAGGGTAGGTGAGGACCAATTTTTTTTTGGCTCTTGTGATCCCCACATAGAATAATCTTCTTTCTTCCTCTAAATTTTTTTCTCCTCTTCCGGAAGGAAAAGAACCCTCTGATACATTTAATAGAACAACAGTATCAAATTCTAATCCTTTGGAAGAATGAACAGTGGATAAAACTAGTCTTTCATCCTCTTCCTCTGGAGAAATTTTGTCCAGACTGCGGCTAGGACCTTCTAAACTCATATCTACTAAAAACTCATGTAATGTTTCGTATTTTTGAGAAAGAGTCAAAAATGCATTCAGATCTTCTAATCTTCTTTTGAAATCATCATATTTCTTTTCAAGCAGGGGAGAATAATAGTCTATAAAGTTTCCTAAAAGTTTTCTTAAGTCTTTTTCAGAATCGTTGATTAGATGATTTAATTCTTTTAAATGAGAAGCTGTAGATCCTTTGGATTCGGAAACGATCCTTTCCAAATTTCCTCCCGACCTTTCTAAGTCGGTCAAAATGGATCTTGCTTTTGCGGCTCCAATTCCTGGAAGAAGTAGTAAAACTCTTAACCAGGAAACTGAGTCTGTCTTATTCTCTTTGATTTTTAGTAGGGAAAGATAGTCCTTTGCATGTGCACTTTCTACGAACTTTTTTCCGCCAAATTTTAAGAATGGGATATTTCTCTGAGAAAGAACCAATTCTAATTGGTTAGAATTCCATCCGGATCGAAATAGAACGGCAATATCTTTTAGAGGAACACCATCCTCTCTTCTTTCTAAGATAAGGTCTGCAATTCCTTCTGCTTCTTCTAGTTCGTCCGCATAACCGACGAGTGCGGGTTTTTGGAAGTCTTCATTTTTAGTATATAGATACTTCTCGTATTTTTCCCTAAAATTAGCCAGGACCACATTCGCCAAATTCAGGATCGATGGAGTACTTCTGTAATTTCTTTCCAGATAGATTGTTTTTGTCTTAGGGAATAGTTTCGGAAAATTGAATATTCCATTAACGTCTGCTCCACGGAAAGAATAAACACTTTGTGCATCATCTCCTACCACCAGAATATTTTCATGATCTAATGCGAGTAGGCAAGCGATATGAGCTTGGATCTGATTTGTATCCTGGAATTCATCCACCATGATGTATTTGTATTGTTCTGAAACCTTTTTGCGAACGGTTTCATTCTTATTCAAAAGGTCTCTTGTATAAGTCAGTAGATCATCATAATCCAATAAAGATCTTTGTTTTTTATAATCCGTATACTCCTGGAAGATTTTACGAATAGCTGACTCTTGGTCTAAAAATTTAGGATATTCTGCTTCTAATAATTCTTCTAGAGATTTTCCACGATTGATAATAGAGGAGTGCAAAGAGATCAATGTATCGTTAGAAGGAAACCTAGACTTCTGCTTTGCATATTCTCCTTCTGTTCTTAAAAGTTGGAATATATCGGAAGTATCCGATTCATCCAGAACGGAAAACTGAGAGGAGAATCCAAGAACTGGTGCATATTTTCTAAGTATATGACTTCCGAAAGAATGGAATGTTCCCCCATGAACTCGAGCACAACGTTTGTCTAAGAGAGAAACTGCTCTAGAAAGCATCTCTTTCGAAGCTTTTCGAGTGAATGTGAGAAGTAAGATATTTTCGGCAGGGATGCCGGACTCGACTAATTTAGAAAGTCTGTGGACGATTGTTTTTGTTTTTCCAGTTCCGGCACCGGCGATCACTAAAACCGGGCCGTTTAGGGTCTCGATAGCTTCCTTTTGTTTTTCGTTAAGTGACTCTAAGGAGGCTGTCATTTGAGATCAATGGTGGTGATGTCCCCCCTCACCGTGAACATGTCCATGACTCACTTCCTCGTCGGTTGCTGTTCTGATATTTACTATCTGAACATCGAAAATCAGATCCACCCCAGCTAGAGGATGGTTTCCGTCCACGATGACAGATTCTCCCTTGATATCAGTAATCGTATAAACAGTATCCGGCTCGTCAGTTTGGAACATCATTCCAATACTCAATTCTTCCCCTTCTGGGAATTGGCTTTTAGGCACATCGAAGACTAATTCGGGATTTTTTTGGCCATAAGCCTTATCAGCATTAACGGAGATTACTTTTTTATCTCCAGCAGTCATACTTTTGATTTCGTCTTCAAGACCGGCAATGATCTGTCCGGTCCCTTCCAGATAAGAAAGAGGGTGGCTTCCTTGAGAAGAATCGATTTCGTTTCCTTCTTTATCTGTTAATTTATAGTGAAAAGTCACTACTCTTGGGTTCATTTATTGCTCCAACCGGGTAGGCCCTTGATGGGCAAGGGAGGGAAGTTCCGGCACGTGATTTAAGTTAGTATATTCTTGGAAGATCCTAGGACAATCAGATTTTTGAGGCTAAGTCAAAAGTCGTAGGAAATTTCGACTCCGAAATTCTCTACATCCTTAATAAACTGTTCAACTCGATTGGCCAGAAAGAACCAAGAATCACGATGAACAATATCATTTAGAAAATTCAGGAATCGATTTGTATTCCTAAGAGCGAATTCTCTGTCTTGGGTATAGTTTAGAAGAACTGTATATGCCAAAGACTTTAGAATTTTATCATTTTCTGCTAATTCGAAATACCCAGGGAGATCAGGCTCGAATAAACTAAGTCTGGTTTTGGCGCTCCCTTCGGTTACGTATAAATTATAATCTGCTGAGTTCGGCACTCTGTCTGCTGAGTATACTTTCATTATGGATAAACTCCTCTAGAAACCAGAGGAAAATGTGGTTTCCATTAAGAAACATACCCGCAAAAAGTCAACGGGAAAGAATAGTTTTGGCATTTCTGAGTCACAAAACGGACCTTAGTTTAGAGAATGTTTTAGGAAACCTTTCTCAAATAATCTGTTGGACGGAACAATCTTTGCACGTCCAATCCGCTGCCCTCCAGTAAGCCTATAAGTATAACATCCGATATCCCTAATTGAAAATAAATTTTTGCTAATAGTATGAGATTTTGGTGATTTTTAAGATCTCGATACAACAGTTTTTCGGAATATGTTTTAGCCTTTTCCCATTCTCCCGTTTTCCAATGGGCCCAGGCAGTAATATACGCCAAATCCTTGTCAGTCGGATATTCATTGCATAATTTTGAGAAAAAGGAGCACGCAATTTTTTTATCTCCCTTCTTCCATAGATGAATACCTTTTTGTAGGTTTTTTCTTTTAGAAGTTTCTCTCCAGATCTCCCTGGATTTACTTTGAGGATTTATATTTCTAAAAATACGTACTAAACTTAGATCATCTATATAATCCCCGTATTCATACATTCTGTTTTTTAGAAGGATAAGATCCGCATTTGTATTCGAAACTTCTAATAAGAATGGTTCGGAGAAGGAATTTACTTCTCTGGTTATAGTTCTCGATCTAAGATCTTCTCTTCCGTCCGAACCGAAAATAAGTGAATCATTCTCCTTTAGAGAAATACAATATACTTTAGGAATTTCCTTTAAAAGAGGAATTCCCATTTTGTAAGATATTTCATTTTCTATAAACCCTGAGATATTCTTTCGAAGGAAAATAGAGGGTGGATGCCCGGCATTCAAAAAGAAGACAGAAGAATTTTCCGGATCTAAAACTGCCAATACCCCGGTCGCAAATAGATTTCCGTCAAAACTTTCGAATAGTCCATGGATTTTTCGATATAAGGAAACAATCCAAGTCTCGGGCGTGTATAATCCGGAGGAAGAAGAATCGATATGAGACTTAAACATGGAGGAGGCGAGTAATGCCCCTGTGGCTCCTTGGATAGATTTTCCCATCGCATCCGCATTTAGGATTGCCAGGAGCTTTCTAGCTCCAATCCGGATTTCTTCTACACAAACTAAGTCTCCTCCGATCTCTCCTGGTTTGGATTTGAATTCGAACGTCTTATATTGGGAAACCAAGGTTTCAATTTTGAAATCTCTGAAAGCCCTGATCTTATTTTGAAAACAGGATTGAAGGACACTCATTAAGAAATAGTCCCCATCTTGTTTTTCCTTTAAGTTACTTACATTTACCAAACTTTCTGAAAGTTCTTTTGTTTTTAGAGTAACTTCCTCCTGTAGTTTTTCATTCCAAAGGTTTAGTCGATTTTTCATTTCTACAAATCTGCCTGAAATCCTAAAAGAGCAGAATAGTATAAATCCCAAGATAGAATATTCAGAAGATCTTGGAAATATGATCCACGCTCTAGCAGAACCAATATCTAAAAGTATAGAAAACACTAAAAAACAGATGGAACCTAAAAATCCGGACCCATCTTTCTCCGGTAACCTGGTTTTAAGACATTTAAAAAGGATCCAGAGATATACAATCCAAGAAGGTTGTAGAAGGGTTCGATTTAGTTTATCCAGTTCTAATGGACTGGAGGAGTGGATATATAAAAAGGATACAAATCCTGCCCATAAGAAGAGAGGAAATTCAAAAGGATCATGTTTATCTCTGCAAAATTTAGAAAAGAAGAATGTAAAAAATGGGAATAGAAAACTGAGCGAAATATACTCTGCTTTTTTGCAAAATAGAAAGTCCCAGTCCAATTCGTATTTCCATTCAGAACCAAAAAGTGAAAATAGAAAGAATAGGATTAGGAATACCCCAAAATGAAAATGGGATTCTATCTTTCCTTCCTGTAGGGAAAGGAATACCAAGTAGATCCCTAATAATAGAAATGTAGAAATTAGGATTAGATAATAGATCTGGAATTTATAATGTTTATGCAGAATTTCTTTAGAATCTCCGAGGCTGACAATCCCTTCTAAAATCCCTAGTTCATTCTCAAAATATTCGGAAACTAGAATTTCGATCCTGTTCTCCGTTAGGATAGGTATCGAATCGTAAACCTTCCTCTTATCATAACTGAAATTGTCGCGTGTGTAGAATTCCGATCTTTCGGAAAGAAGTATTCCATTCCAAAATACTTTTGTACCTTCTGAGGTTTTTCCAATATGAAGTGAGAGTTCACAATCCGGGAGTTCTGAAAAATGAATGGAGTTAGAAATTAGAAGATTAGAATGACCTAAATTAGAAAAATTTTTAGGTAAAGAAAAAATTCCAACCTTCTTACCGGAAAGTTCGGAAACTTCCCACCCGTGTTCCAGTAAGACTAAAGATTTACACGGATCGTTTTGATCTGCTGTTGGAAATAATTTTGAATAAATCCATTCTCGATATTCTAAAGAATGGAAGAATGTATTCGTTCCGATACTTAGTAGAACGGAAAATATGCAGATCCCTAATTTTGATTTCATACCTGCCTCCGAAAAAACGGGTATGAAATCGATTCAATTGGTTGTACTTTTTTAGTTTTGTTCTGTTCCTATCTTGGAAGCAGCCAAATAACCTTCTAACATAGCGCGTTTAGCATCTATTCCAGAAGCATCTTTTGCTCCACCGATCAGATAAGAAGGAATATTACTTCTTTCTTTACTAAAAGTCTCATATAAAGAAGCATCACTTGTTTGCCCCGCGCAAAGGATGATGGAATCACATTCTAAAGTTTTTGCGCCTTCTTTTTTGGTCTCAATCACAAGACCCTCATCTGTTACTTCTTTATAAGTGAGAGAAGAAAGGAAATCCACCCCTTTGGATTGTAATTCTTGTAGAAGTGCCCAAGAGGTTGTAGCGCCGAGGCCTGCTCCTACTTTTCCATTTCTTCTTAGGATAGAAACTTTTCTATGAGCAGTTTCCGGTTGGATCACAGCTTGTGTATAAGAGTTCACATTATACTTTTCGAAGTAGGTAGGGATATCCGGGTCCTTTTCTTCGGTAAGTTTGTGAGCCACGTCCACACCAATTCCACCACCTCCGATAATGGCAACATTGGAACCCGGTTTGAATGTTCCATTTAGGAACTCAACATAACTTGCATGTGGTTTTTTGTCTAAGCCAGGAAGATTTAAGTTTCTAGGAAGAACCCCGGTTGCGAAGATCACTGCATCCGGTTTTAGATCATCCAACATTTTCAGGTCCGCTTTTGTATTCAGACGAATATCCACTTTTAAACGAGGAAGTTCGTTTTTGAAATAACGAATCGTTTCAAAAAATTCGAATTTGCCAGGAATAGCAGCAGCCAAATTTAATTGGCCTCCTAGTTTTCCAGAAGTTTCTAAAAGAATTACTTCGTGCCCACGTAAAGCGGCTACTCTTGCGGATTCCATTCCTCCTGGACCGGAACCAACTACTACAACTCTTTGTTTTTTGGCCTGAGGAAGAGATTTCCAATCTAGCTCTCTGTTTGCAGAAGGGTTTACTAAACAAGAAACCATTTCTTCTTTGAAAGTATGATCTAGGCAAGCTTGGTTACAAGCCACACAGGTATTCACTCTTTCCGTTTGGTTTTCTTTGATCTTATTTACGATCTCTGCATCTGCTAAGAATGGCCTTGCCATACTTACTATATCAGCTTCTCCAGCATTCAATACTTGGATGATTGTTTCCGGCATATTGATCCTGTTAGAAGCGATGATTGGAATTCCTGGAACTGCAGACTTTATTTTTCCTGCAATCTTCGCCCAAGCTCCTCTTGGAACCAACTGGGATATCGTAGGGATTCTAGATTCATGCCAACCAATCCCTATATTAAGTGCATCTGCTCCTGCTTCTTTTAGTTCAGTTGCAAGTGCGATTACTTCTTCGAAGGTAGGGTTGCCCGGGATCAAATCGATTCCCGACATTCTTACGATGACAGGGAAACCCGGTCCGACTTGTTTACGGACTTCTTTCATTGTTTCGATCGCAAATCTTCTACGGTTTTCTGGAGAACCGCCAAATTCGTCGGACCTTTTGTTGGTTACTTCTGAGAAGAATTGATTTACTAAATATCCTTCGGAAGCCATAACTTCTACTGCTCTAAAACCTACTTGTTTAGCACGTAATGCAGAAGATCCAAAATCACGGATGGTTCTCCATGCATCTTCCGTTGAGAGTTCTTTCGGTATAAATCTATTGATAGGTGCGCGTAGCGCAGAAGGTCCTACAAGTTCTCTGTGATAGGCGTATCTTCCCGCATGGAATAATTGAGCGCAAAAAATTCCCATTGGTTTGAGAACGGAAGCGACTTTCTCAAGTTCTTGGCAGTCTTCTTCCTTTTGGAAATCGAAAAATATATTGGAGCCTTTTCCTTCTGCGTTGACCGAAATCCCTCCGGTAGTAATGAGTCCGACTCCTCCTTCGAATCTTTTACCATAGAATGCGGCCATTCTATCCGCAGTTTTGGGCATTCCTTCCAAACCTAAGTGCATGGATCCCATGATAATACGATTCGAAATAGTTTCGGCTCCGATATCTATCGGGCGGAAGATTGGGGAAATATCTAAAGAAGACACACAATTCACCTTTCTTTTTATTTGAGTAGAACAGTCGTTCTACTGAGAAAGGATTTTACCTGAATTTGGAAAAGGCAACGGTTTTTCTAGGAATTTTAAAAATAGATGCCGAACATGATTCGGCAAAACCATTTCAATTCATAGAAAAACGATTTAATGCGGAGATATATGCTTGAGAACAAGCCTCAATAATATCAGTAGAGCTTGCTTTTCCTACGACTCTTTCACCATGTTTTTCTAAAGTAACGGATGCTTCTGCCAAAGCGTCTTGTCCTTCTGTTACTGGAGAGATTACTAACTTGATGAGTTCTACATCACCACTTATCGTCGCTTTTTGGATTGCCTTAAAGATAGAATCTACTGGGCCGTCTCCGGTTGCTGATTCTTCTTTCAGATTCCCTTCTATGGAAAGTCGGATACTTGCAGTTGGAGTACTTTTAGTTCCGGTAGTTACATGAAAACTTTCTAATACATATTTATCGTTGGAAGATTTTCTGGACTCATCTGCAAATAGTGCACGAATGTCCTCATCGAAAATTTCTTTTTTACGATCAGCGATCTCTAAAAATCTTTGGTAAGCCGCTTCTAATTCTTCCGGATGAGGGCTGAATCCTAAACGAACAATTCTATCTTTGAATCCGGCTCTTCCGCTATGTCTTCCTAGTACCATTCGGTTGGATTGGATCCCAACACTTTCTGGAGTCATGATCTCATAGGTTTCCCTATTTTTCAGAACACCGTCTTGGTGAATTCCTGATTCATGTGCGAATGCGTTTGCACCGACAACCGCCTTATTCGGTTGCACCACCATTCCAGTGATTGTTTTAACTAAATAGGAAGCCTTTGCGATCTCTTCTGTTTGGATCCTGGTTTGTATCCCGAATTTATCCTTACGTGTGCGAAGGGCCATTACCACTTCTTCCATCGCAGTATTTCCGGCTCTTTCCCCGATTCCATTTACGGTACATTCTACCTGTCTTGCTCCGTTTAGAATGGCAGCCAAACTATTAGAAGTAGCAAGTCCTAGATCATTATGGCAATGTGCGGAGAAGATTGCCTTCTCGCTTCCTTTCACATTCTGGATGAGAAACTTAAATAATTCTCCATACTCGTATGGTGTTGTATATCCAACGGTGTCCGGGATATTGATTGTAGTTGCACCGGCTTCAATCACTGCTTCACAAAGTTCTCTTAAGAACTCTGGTTCGGAACGAGTCGCGTCTTCCGGAGAAAATTCCACATCGTCTACATGGTCCCTACAGATCTTGACTGCTTCCACAGCCATTTTCAAAACTTCGGCAGGGTCCTTGCCTAGTTTGAATTTCATATGAATGGGAGAAGATGCGATAAAAGTATGAATTCTTCTTTTTTTAGCGGGAATGATTGCTTTTGCTGCTGCTTCTAAATCTGGACGAACTGCTCTTGCGAGGGCTGCAATGATCGGACCTTCTATCTCTCTGGAAATCCTTTGGACTGCTTGGAATTGGACTGGAGAAGAAACCGGGAAACCTGCTTCGATCACATCCACGTTCATTTTGGCGAGTTGGAGTGCTATCTCTATCTTCTCATTCTCACTCATTGCCGCACCTGGGCATTGTTCTCCATCACGGAGAGTGGTATCGAAAATCCGAACAAAATCCAAATTTGAGTTCATATGCTTGGAAAACTTCCCTAACTCCAAAATTATAGTCTGAATCGGGCCGTAAACCTAATAAATACCGGGTTTAGAGCTTTCGGAGATTAGACCAGATTATGGATAGGGACACTCTCAGTTTCTTTGGCGCTAGTTTAAAATCAGAAGATTGTTCTCTGTCAGCAAAACTTTACTCGAACCTTTTTGGTGGAGAAGTCCAGGTCTCCAGCCTAGGTCATGCCGAAATTCTTTTTTCAGAAAACCAAAGAGTGATCTTTAGTAAGGAAGCGGAAGAATGTCCCGTAACTCCAGGCACCCTAGTCTGGAAGATAGCAAAAGCCCAGGCCGCATCTTTCGAAACCAAACTGTTAGGTTCCGGATTCCAAAAAGAATCCACATCCGAGAAATACGCATCGTACTTAGATCCATGGAAAAACCGGATCTGGTTGTACTGGTAATAAAACTCTTAGCGGCCTTAGCGCCTTTGCGTGAACCCAAATCTTTTACCATTTTCACGCGAAGCCGCAAAGAGGAGAAGGTCTCTATTGATTTTTGATCTTAAATTCTCCGTGCCTCGGTGATCTCCGTGAGAACCCTTAGCCAGGATAAGGCTGGACTTCTTCTTTTCCTTCTTTGAGAGCTGCTTCTGCCATTTTATGAGCATCTTCCCCTAGATATTTTTCGATCCAGTAATGGGCTAGATAGATCAAAGGAGTGATCCCGATCGCAATAAAGATCTTATAGAAGAAGTTCGTGTAAGAGATGGAATTCAGTGTTTGGAAATCGTAAGTTCCCCAGTAAGCCACAAAGATAACGACATAAGAATCCAAAAGTTGAGAGAATATGGTGGAACCGGTCGCTCTCAGCCATAGAAGTTTGTTTTTGGTCTTTTTACGGATCAAATGAAAGACTTGGATGTCCACAAGCTGCCCGATCAGGTAAGCCACAATAGAGCCTGTGATCACTTGCCCAGTATTAAAGAATACAACCTGAAAGGAATGATCGTCTACAGGTGAATTTCCGGCGGCTGGAATAGCCATATCCAATTGAAGAAGGAAGAATGCTAATACGATCATTACCATTCCGACTAGGGTTAGGTATCGAACTCCTCTTCTTCCATAATACTCGTTCAAAAGGTCCGTTACGATAAATGTGATCGGGAAGGGAATCACTCCCAAGGTCATGGTTAAGGCCTTATTTCCGATCACAACTTGGAACCACTTAGAGCCAGTCACCTCTGCCATCAAAAGGAAAGTTATGAAGATGGAACCTAAAACGAAAAATAGTTTGAAAGGCCGGTGAAACTGCATCTGAGGAAAAATCTTGCGAATTAAGTCTCTGTCAATCAAAGAACAGATGGGAATCCCACAAACGTTTGACAGGCAGGCCAACTATAAATCACTGGAAGACAGTCGGTGCTTTACTTTTGGCCCCCGCGATTCGATAAATATATAGAGCTCAAATGAATCCAAACGATGAACCTTACACCCCAGAGGACTTGATCCGCCCAGTCCCATACCAAGCTAAAAAGCAGCCTCTCTGGCAAACAAGCCTAGTGAGCCTGACTTGGTTTTTACTTTCCGGAATTTCTTTTTACCTAGGACTCCAAGCCTTAAAGGCAGATCCTAAAACTGCTTCTATCCAAACTGGAACAGAGCAGGTAACATTCCAAAATACTACTCTTAAATCTGACCTTGCTCCTACAGAGGGAGCCTGGGAATCTTGGAAGAAATGGTGGAATTCCAATACTACTTCTTCCGAGTCTGATGGAACTCCGGGTTCTGTAAGTTCTTCCGAGTCTGAAATAGAAGACGATCCTGCTTTTAGAGCTTCTACTTGGTTCTCCGACTATGAGGCGATGAAACGTACTGTTCATCTATACAATGAGATCCATCCATTTATCTACGGATTCAAAGGTAGAGAGACGAATAACGGAGATCTTTATTCTCTTTGGGGATCTGCTCAAAAGCATGCGCGTGTTGCCGAACTTAGATCTTTAAATCCGAAAGTTAAGATCATTCCTACAATTTTTCGTTGGGAAAATAAGAATGAGAAGATTTCTGAGAATATCGGTCTGAATGGACGTAACGATGTCAGAGACAAACATATCCAGAACATTCTATACGAAGTAGATACTTACGGTTTCGATGGAATTGATATTGATTACGAAGGAATGAGCTGTGAGAAAAAGGAGAAGTTTGAAGAATTCATCGTTATTCTTTCCAAAGAGATCCATAAACGTGGCAAACTTCTTTCTGTAGCTGTTCACCCAAAAACTGCAGCTAAAAAATCCGGCCTAAAAGCATGTAAGGGTTTAAAAGAAAAAATTAATATGGATTTTGCTGAGAATTGGAGAGGTCCAATGACCCACGATTACGCTTTCTTAGCAAAACATGCGGACCGTGTAAAGGTGATGGCTTATGAACTTCATCCTCGTAAGTATAGAAATCCAGGACCTGGACCTCAGGCTCCAAACGTTTGGATCAGAAATATCATCACTTACGCAAAAGAAAGAGTTCCTGCTAAAAAATTATATATGGCAATCCCAACTTACGGATATGATTGGGCTCTAAATTGTAATGCGAAGATCAAGGCTGTATATTGGTCAGATGCATTAAAACGCCAACAATTAGGTGTGACTAAACAACCTACAAATATCACCCAAGTTTTAGCGGATAATAAGAACTCGGATTCATGGACAAATCTTTCTAAGTTTAGCTGGGTTCACCAAGGTAAAACTTACGAAGATCCAAGTATCTGGTATAAATCAGAAGGTTGTGACAGAGTTGCATTTTTCATGAACAGAAAAGCTTTCGAAGAGAAAATGACTCTATTAAGATCTTATGATATTGGTGGATTCTCTTTCTGGCAGTTATTATCTGATAATGATCCAGGTATCAATGATTATTTGGAGTTGCTTGTGACCAATAAACTGCCTCCTGTTCCTAAGGCTAAAAAACTTCCTGAAACCCCGAATCCTGACGTAAAACAGGCTCCTCCGGAAGAAGGTCAGGAAGAAGCCAAGAACACACAGGATCTTGTCAAAAAATAAAGTCACAATCATCACAGAAGATCCTTCTCTCGCAGCAAAAGTTCTGAAAGAGGGAGGGATCGTTCTATTTCCCACTGAGACTGTTTACGGTATAGGTGCGGATTCCAGAAATCTTTCCTCTTGTTTAGAAATTTATAAAATTAAAAACCGCCCTGCGGATAATCCTCTTATTGTTCATATTGGAAATCCTGCTCTCATTCCAGATATTGGAGAGGTTCCGGAAAGCGCAAAGATCCTCATTAGACAATTTATGCCGGGTCCTTTGAGTTTAGTTTTGAAGAAGATAGATAAGTCAGTTTTTTCTACAGGATTGACTACAATTGCGGTAAGAGTTCCTTCTCATCCGAAAACTTTAGAAATGCTTTCTTATTTCGGAGGACCGGTTTCGGCTCCTTCTGCAAATCTTTCCGGCCAACCTTCTATTACAAGATTGGACGATGCAATCTCTGAGTTTGATGGACTCGTGGATCTGATCTTGAAAGGATCAGAACCTGAGATAGGTTTAGAATCTACTGTAGTGGATTTTTCAATTTCTCCGCCTAAACTACTTCGGCCTGGATATTTTGGATGGGAAGAATTACAAAAACATGTTCCCGATCTAGAAGATTATAGTGATTTGAAGGATGGGGAAACTCCATCAAGTCCAGGAGTGAAATATAAACATTATGCTCCTAAGGCAAAGGTGATCTTTACAGAAAACCAAACTCCAGATAGAGAGTCGGCTGCCATCGGTATAAGTCTGACCAGAGGCTGGAAATTTGCTTTGGACCTTCGTAATAACTCCGAGTATATGAAAAATTTATACTCCTTCTTTAGAGATTGTGATCGATTGGGGATCTCTAAAATTTATTGTTTTCCTCCTGCAAACGCTTCCGGTAAAGAAGCGCTCTTAAATCGTATTTTAAAGGCGCAAGAGTAGGGCGGGTTCGCACGAAGGGCACAAAGTTCACGGAGAGATTATCCGAATTTTTAACTCTGTGATCTCCGTGTTCTCTGTGCGAAACAAATCAAATATTCGAAAGTTCGTTTGCAATCTCGGAAAGATGTAGGACTTCTAACGGATTTTGTTTCTTCTCTGCGTTTAATTTAGAAAAGAAAGAAAATTTAGAAAACTGCACTCCAGGTTTTAAGTCCTGGACTAGATCCTTCCAACTATAGGTTCCCGGAAGATAGCGCACATCTATCTTCTTAGATTTGAGTTCTGTTTTTAGATTTTGTAATATATCTAGGAAGGAATCACATGAATCTAAAAATCCGGATTTGCGGAAAGTTTCTCCTGAAAAGATACGACCTTCTCCATAATTTTTTTCTAATTCTTGGAAACTTGTTTTTCTGGATTCGATTACACGATTATAGAATAAATCCCTGGATCTAAGGACTTCTTTTCTTAGGAACTGCTCCGACTTAGGGGAAAGTTTTCCATATTCGGATAAAATATCTCTATGAGGATAAAATCCGATCCTTTCTTTTTGGACACCGAATTTGTCGTATAATTTTTTCAATTCGAATCTCATCATCACGGCGCCAATGGAGCCAACGATAGAATATGGTGTTCCATGGATTTTCTGAGTAGCACAAGATAGATAATAACCGCCGGAAGCCGCTACGTTCAATACGTAAGTGATAACTGGTTTTTTCTCCGACAGTTTTTTGATCTCTCTATACAAAAGTTCGGAAACAAGTGCGCTTCCTCCGGGGGAGTTCATTTCTAAAACGACTGCTGCCACCTTAGGATCTTCTTTTAGATCTTTAAAAATTTCTTGGTAGTATCTAAAAGAGACCTGTCTGGATCTGAAATCTTCTTCTCTTCCTAGATCGGGCAGAATATTTCCTTGGATTGGTAAAACTGCAACGATCGGAACGGATTTGGAGATGATGGAAAAATTGGATTTTTTATGATATAGCCGGAAACCTTTAGGGCTTAGTTTTTTATATTTTGGTTTATCCGTTTCCTTCTCTTTTTTATAATTTTCGAATAGATAATTTTCTTCGAATTCATCTTCTTCTACAAATTCAGTGATAAACCCGATCTTCTTTAATTTCTCAGAGCTGAGTATCGGTTCTTCTAAAACTTTCAGATCTAAATTTGAGGAGTTCTTAAAACCTTTAGAAAGTAGTTCTTTATAGTCTGTCAGTAACGCTTCTAAATTTTTTCGAGCGGGACCAGAGAAAGAGGTTCTTTGGAATGTTTCTCCGAATGATTTGAATGCACCGCTTGCGTATGCTTCTACACTCACGCCGAATTTTTTAGCAGTACCTCCGAAAAAATAAGGTTCTGCAGAAGGAAGTATAGGGAAGAATTCGGAAGCAGAAGAAGAGTATCTGTATTTACACTGAGAAAGTAGTAATAATGCTTTCGTTCCTCCTCCTAAACAAAATCCTGATGTCTCAATTCCTTTTTCATTCAGTGTTTGGATCGTTTCACAGATATTCCAAACTTCTCCAAATCCGTATTCAGGATTGGAAATATGGAAAGAAACTTTTTTTAAACCTGGGACCTTAGTTAAGGCCTTTAATCCCAATAAAAAATCTACCAAGAAAGGATCTTCTTCTTTCGGAACCAATAGTCTGACGAAAAAAGATTTTTTATCAAAGGAGAATGAAGAAGGAATTTCCAGATAGAAATGATCTCCCTTGCGAATGATCCAGGACAAGATCCGAAATCCTTGGAACAAAATCCGGATCGGTAAAAATACAAGAGAGAACAGAATTCTAAACATTGGAAATTCCTTTTGGCGACCAAAGTAAAACGGACATTTATTCCGGAAAACGTAAAATTACAGAAGGAAAACCGCTTTTCAGCCTGGCTTTCCAGAATTTATCTGAAACCTAAGAGAGGGTTATTCGTTTGGATCATATCCGCATCCGAGGAGCTCGGGAGCATAATCTAAAAAATATCAATGTGGATATTCCACGGGATAAACTCGTGGTGATTACTGGACTTTCCGGTTCAGGTAAATCTTCTCTTGCCTTTGATACGATCTATGCAGAAGGACAGAGAAGATATGTGGAAAGCCTCTCTGCGTATGCTAGACAATTTTTGGGTCAGATGGAAAAACCTGATCTGGATCTCATCGAAGGACTTTCTCCTGCAATTTCTATAGAACAAAAAACCACACATCGTAACCCTAGATCCACTGTTGGAACTGTGACGGAGATCTATGATTATCTCCGTCTTCTTTATGCGAGAGTGGGAAAACCTCATTGTCCAATTTGTGGAACTCCAATCCAATCTCTTTCAATCGATCAAATTACAGAAAGGATCTTGAATTTTCCGGAAGGAACTAAGATCCAAATTTTAGCTCCTATTGTTTCCGGTAAGAAGGGAGAACATAAGGATGTTCTGGAGAAGATCAGAAAGGACGGATTTAACAGAATTCGCCTGAACGGTGAGATCAAAACTTTAGACGAAGAGATCGTTCTCAAAAAAAGTTTTAAGGCAACGATTGAGATCGTAGTCGATCGTCTTGTGATTAAAGACGGTATCCGTTCTCGTTTGACTGACTCTGTTGAAACCGCTCTTAAACAATCAGAAGGAATCCTTCTTATGGATGATGGAAAGAAGGACCATACATTCTCTCAAAAACTTTCCTGCCCGAATCATCCGGAAGAATCTTTACCGGAACTTTCTCCTAGATTATTTTCATTTAACTCTCCATTTGGTGCTTGTGAAACCTGCGATGGACTTGGAAGTCTTTTAGAATTCGATGAGGATCTTTTAATTACAGATTCGGAACTTTCTTTGGTAGAAGGTTGTATCGAGGCATGGGCAGGAGCTAAGAGTAATAGTTATTGGTTTTTAACAACCGTTCACTCTTTGGCTAAAAAATTAAAATTCGATTATAATATTCCATGGAAGGATCTTCCTAAAAAAGTACGAGATACGATCCTTTACGGAGATAAAAATCTCAAAATAGATTACGATTTCCGAAATGAAAAATCTCACTATGAGTTCAGTAGAGAATTCGAAGGTGTGATCCCTAACTTAAAAAGAAGATATAAAGAAGGTTCGGAAGCAAGACGCCAGCAGTTAGAAGGGTATATGACCAATCATCATTGTCCTGCCTGCGAAGGAAAACGTCTGAAACCGGTCAGCCTTCATGTAGAAGTGAACGGTCTTACTATCGATAAATTCTCTGCGTTTAGTGTGGAGAAGGGCCTAGACTTCGTAAAATCGATGAAACCTAAAGGTAGCGAGGAAATTATCGCAAGACCTATCCTGAAGGAAATCCAACAAAGACTTACATTCTTGAATGATGTTGGTGTTGGTTACTTAAGTTTAGAACGGGCCGCAGGAACTCTTTCCGGTGGGGAAGCTCAAAGGATCAGACTCGCCACTCAAATCGGATCAAGGCTTCAGGGTGTATTATATATTTTAGATGAACCTTCTATCGGTCTTCACCAAAGAGATAATACTAAATTAGTGAATACTCTCAAGGATCTAAGAGATCTAGGAAACACGGTTTTAGTTGTAGAACATGACCAGGAAACTATGGAAGAAGCCGATTGGCTTATTGATATGGGGCCAGGTGCAGGTGTACATGGTGGAACAATCGTATGTTCCGGAACTCCCGAAGAAGTTTCTAAAAACAAAAACTCACTTACAGGTAAGTTTTTATCAGGCAAAGAATTTATTCCAGTTCCTAAAACCGTAAGACCAGGGAATGGGAAAAAGCTCAAGATCGTAAACGCAAAAGAGAATAATCTAAAAAACGTAAGTGTGGAGATCCCACTCGGAAAATTGATCGTGATAACTGGCGTTTCCGGATCCGGAAAATCCACTCTGATCAATGATATCTTATACAATGCGGCTGCTCATAAAGTAATGAAGATGAGAACCGTCTGGGGAAAACATGAGAAGATCACCGGTCTGGAAGAAATAGATAAGATTATCAATATAGACCAATCTCCAATCGGTAGAACTCCTAGATCCAATCCTGCGACTTATACAGGACTTTTCACAGTTGTACGAGATATGTTTGCTCAGTTAGAAGAATCCAAACTCAGAGGATATTCTCCAGGAAGATTTAGTTTTAACGTAAGCGGAGGAAGATGTGAAACCTGCGAGGGTGACGGTATACTAAAAATTGAGATGCACTTCCTTCCGGATGTATATGTCACCTGTGATGTTTGTAAAGGGAAACGATATAATCAGGAAACATTAGAAGTTCGTTATAAAGGTAAGAACATCTACGAAATCCTGGAGATGACCGTAGAAGATTCGGTTCCATTCTTTGAGAATATTCCTGCATTAAAAAGAAAATTGGAAACCTTAGGCGAAGTCGGTCTCGGCTATATTAAATTAGGCCAGCCTGCTACAACATTCTCAGGCGGAGAGGCCCAAAGGATCAAACTCGCCACTGAATTATCCAAAAGACCTACAGGAAAAACATTATATATCCTGGATGAACCTACAACTGGACTCCATTTTGAAGATGTTAGACATTTGATGACTGTTTTACACACACTTGTAGATCGCGGGAATTCTATGATAGTTATAGAGCATAATCTGGATGTGATCAAACAAGCGGATTGGATCATAGATCTCGGACCGGAAGGCGGAGAAGGAGGCGGAAAAATTATCGCTGAAGGAACTCCTACAGAAGTTGCTAAGGTCAAAGAATCTTTTACAGGCCAATACTTGAAAAAAGTTTTAGGAAATCCAGGGAAGAAGGCGGGTTAACATCCTCCAATGATGAAAGAATTAAGAGATAAACTTTCTTCCTTTCCTCCGGGAGAATTCAGATCCGTTTATAAGTCCACATTGCCCGATATCGCAAAGGCAGGATTATTGAACGCCCTAAAAGATGGCGGGTTCAGATCATTTCATGAAAAGTTAATATTGATCCCTTCTTTTCCTCATGGAATAGGAGTGGGTGTCGGGCTAATGGCCCAAACGAATGTGGCAGGAAAGATCCTGAAACTTGTAATCGGTTCAGAAGAAGGTGCTTCTATTAGGGAAGAAGCAAAAAGCCTCGCACTCGAACTTCAAGATCGATTAGTGAATGGATTAGGGATTTTAGGGCTGGGAGTGAGTGAACCAGGATGGATGGGAAAACTCACCAATCTAAAATCTACTGCAAAAGTACTTCCGAGTGGGGAAATAGAATTAAATTTTCATAAAGGATTCGTAACCAATGGAGCAGACGCCGAAGGTTACCTAGTCGTAGCCAAGGAAGAAGAGCTAAATCGTTTTGGAGTATTCTTTATACCCCGAGATTTTCCCGGTTTAAAAATTGAGGAAGTATATCTGGATGTTGCGAGAGAAGCCACTCATTGTAAGATCACGGGTGAAAATTTCAAACTACCTTCTCATTATCATTTTATAGAAGATTATACGAAACTAGGTGCTGATATACATCTTTCCGAAATGTTATCCGCTGCTGTTTTATTCTGCGGAGCGATTCGTAAAATTGTTTCCGACTTAAGCCAAGGAAGTGAATCCAGAGAAAGATTTTCCGTTTTAGGAAAACTCTGGGATCTAAGTGGACTTCTTTACGGAAAATGTTTAGAGATCTCTGATAAAAAAGACAAGGATCCAACTTATAAAATAGAAGAAGATCATCCTTACGGGTACGAGGCAATTTTGGACGAATGTATCTCCATCTTGGAATCTATTCCGAACTTCGACTATAAGAAAGAATATCCGGACCTGAGATTATTCTGCACAATCCATCCTGCAAGAAGTCCCGTTTATATTAAGAACAGACTAAAACAGTCCAAAAGTTGGAGAAAATTCGGAACTCTTTAGTGATGATGATGCGCTGGATGATCGTGAGTATGGTGATGATGTCCCCATTCTTCCGAATCAATATCATGCAGGGTTTTTGCGATAATCCCATCGATTACATGAGTGGTAGAAGGATCTTCTAATTGTAGATAGATCTGTTCAAACTTCCATTCACCCCTTAATAGTTCATAAGCTTCTTTTAAGATTTTTTTAGGATCGGATTCTTTTGTGATCTGGACTCTAAACGCACATGCGTGGATCCCTTTTGTTAAGGTCCATGTATGAGCAGAAAGAAGAGAATCTACACCTTTGATATGCAATAGATCTTTTTTTAAATGATCCCATTCATCAAAAGTAGGAGAAGATTCCAGAAGGATCAAAAGACTTTCCTTCAAGATAACAGCCGCTGCTCTTAAGATAAAGATAGAAAGAATTAAACTGAGTAATGGATCAATCCAGGTCCATGCAAATAGACGAATAAGAATTGCACCGATTAAAACTGCAATTGTCCCAAATAGATCATTCAGAACGTGAAGATAAGCAGTCCTAAGATTGATATTGTCTGCCGAAATCCTTTTTAAAAGCCAAACAGAAATTAGATTTAATCCTATAGTTCCCAAACTGAAAACTAACATGGATTCCGTAACAATCTCTTCCTGATGGCGAAATCTTTGCACAGCTTCGTATATGATAAAAATGGAGATTCCTGAGATCAGGATCGAATTTAAAAACGCTGCAAATACTTCTACCCGGAAGAATCCGAAATTCATTTTAGCATTCGGTTTTTTATCAGAAACTAAAACTGCAAATATACTTAATAAAAATGCAAAGGAGTCAGAGATTACATGTCCCGCATCAGCTAGAAGTGCCAAACTTTTACTTTGGGCAGAACCGAATATTTCCCAGGAGAAGATCCCAATGGAAAGAAAGAATGCAAAAATCAAACTGCGTAATGCATCCTTTCTTTTGGGGCGAAGGATCGCTTGCCTCGCAAAAGGTTCTAAATTAGAAGAGGAGTGAGTATCTTTTTTCAAAGGTGAAAGAAGCCTTAGTGACTCTTGCCGCTTTGTGGTTCTAAAACAATATCCACTCTTCTATTTAAAGAACGATTTTCGGGAGTTTCGTTTGAAACAATAGGTTGGTGTTCTCCATAACCAGCCACGGAGAAGTTCCTCGCGTCTAGGTTTTTACTTTCTAACAAGAAACGAACCACGGAAAGCGCTCTCTCTGTAGAAAGCTGCCAGTTATCATTAAACTTTTTATTGCGTATTGGAATATTATCCGTATGACCTTCTACAATGATCAGGTTGCCCGGATATTTGACCAAAATTTCTTTAATTTTGTCGAGCGCAGGGAAGATCTGTTTTTTCAATTCTGCAGAACCAGAATCAAAAGAGATCTGATCATCTATATTGATTACTAATCTATTATGAAAACGTTTTACACGGATCTGTCCTTTAGCAATCTCACCTGAAAGTTTGGATTCTAATTCGTTTGCTTGTTCAGCTAAACGATTTAATTCTCTTTTTTGGTCCTCGTTCAAATTTTTGAGTTTGGAAAGATTATCTTCTAACTCTTTGATCCTTGCTTCCAGGCTTGCAATTTTGGACTCATATTCTCTTTTGAGCTCGTCCATTTTGCGAATGCAGTTAAGCCTTTCTTTTTCCAGCTCGGATTTTAATTCGGAGATCAGGTCCTGGTATTTTTTGGACTGTTTCTCGTTTTCTTCGATCAGTTCTTTTTCTTTATTGCCACTTTTGGTTTTTAGAAGTGCGATCTGATTTTCTAGGGCGCGGATCAGTTCTGCCGCAAGTTCCCTGTCCTTTTCTCGGAAGGATTTTTCGCCTGCGAGCTGTTCTTCTAGGTTCTGGATCCTTGCATCCAAACTGAGTTTTTCTTTTTTAGCGTTATCGGTCTCGTTTCTGTAACGCAGTCTGAGAGAATCTAACTCAATTCTGAGAGTTGCATTCTCATTATAGAGTTTATTGTATTCCCAAGGGAAATAAAATGCGTCCGAAAATATCGGCAAAGAAAATAGGAATAGAAGAACGGGAGTAAGTCGGAAAAGAAAAGGTTTCATAGTCTGATATTGGAAACTAGGTTCTATTCTAAGGCTGCAAGCCCCCAGTCAAATGAAAAACTCTTGTACCAAAAAGCAGGAAATTCATTGAACCGATAAATTCCATCAGGATTCTGTCATAGGGGGAGGGACGCCAAATGGACGAAACAAATAGCACTAAGGAAACTTCTTCCCTGAAGGCGAATCCGCAATCTGCAGATTGGATGGATTCCTTCCTTGAAAAGATAGAAAATAAGGACAATAAGTTCCTACTCAGTTTCACTTCTTCCAATCACCCAGCGGATATCGCAGAGGTCCTGGAAAAGCTGGATATTGACGATGCATTCTACGTATTTAAACTCTGCGATTCTGAACAGCAGTCCGAAATCTTAGTAGAGTTCGACGAGGATCTGCAGGCGGACCTGATCTCCCGTCTGAATATGAAGGAGATCTCTCCTATCGTCGAAAATCTGGAACCAGACGACGTTACAAATCTAATCTCAGAGATCCCGAAGGCAAAGGCTGAGGAAATTCTGAATTCCTTAGATCGGGAAGATTCTTCTCAGATCCGAAAACAGCTGAATTTCAGGGAATACACCGCTGGTCGTTTGATGACGACTGAGTTCGCCTCCGCTTATGAGACTGACACTGTCAGAAAAGCGATCATCAAATTGAGAAGGGTCGCAAAAGAGACGGATGATATTTACCTTCTTTATGTAACGGACGCTGAGAATCATCTAAAAGGATTTATCAAACTCAAGGATCTGTTTCTTGCACCTCTCAACCAGAAGGCGAGTAGACTCGTTAAGGAAGAAGTATTTTCCATTCATTATGATACGGACCAGGAAGAAGTAGCACGGATTTTCAGAAAATACGACTTAGTTTCCGCCGCGGTAGTAGATGATCTGGATCGGATCATTGGCAGGATCACGGTAGATGATATCTTGGATATCGTTCAGGAAGAAGCATCCGAAGATATCTTGAGAATGGGGGGAGTTTCAGAAGAGGAAAGATTAAACACCTCTATTTGGGACTCGATTCGAAGAAGATTGACCTGGCTTGTGATCAACCTGGGAACTGCGGTGGTAGCTGCCTCTACGGTTGCACTTTTCCAAGATACGATCCAGTCTTTTGTATTACTTGCTAGCCTTATGCCAATAGTCGCCGGTATGGGGGGAAATGCAGGAACCCAATCCATCACTGTGGTGGTCCGTAATATTGCCACGGGAGATTTGAGCCAATCAAACTGGACAGTCGGTTTTAGGAAAGAAGGGATCATCGGCCTAATCAACGGACTTACAATCGGTGCAATCACAGGCCTCGCCGTATTTTTTTATACGGGAAAACTTGCACTGGCGATTGTTATATTTTTTGCGATGCTTGCAAACCTAATCGTAGCAGCCATCGTAGGGGCTTGTATTCCTATGCTATTAAAAGTAGTTGGGATCGATCCTGCAATTGCGTCTTCCATATTTGTAACAACTACCACAGACGTGTTCGGTTTCTTTTGCTTTTTAGGGCTTGCCACACTGTTCTTGCAATATTTGGTATAGTTGGAATATTTCGCATATATTTATAAATTTCCTTGGATAGGAGAGGCCAATGTTTCGCGTTTCGGTTTTCCGAACTATTTTAGCCGGTTTTGCGGTTCTATATTGTTTATCATTTATTTCTTGCGTTAGCTCCGGTGGACCAACCCAGACTCCGGAAACTCCTAAAGGTGAGATTCTTCCAAATCCCGCAGGAGACAATGAAACCATCGTAGATGAAGAAGGCAGGGAAGTGAAGATCAGCACAACTGATCCGATTTCTTTCCAAAGTCAGTCCAAAGATACTTCCGAATATTTCAGGGTCCACATTACAAGTGAGTCCTACCAAGTCCGTCAGATCAGAGGATCCAAATACATTCGCAGAAAAGTAGATAAGGGTGGAGACGCACTCATCAGCGAAGAATTAGTAAAGTATAATAGAATTAATTTTAACGACGATGGAATCATTTTAGTGATCCTAAACGGAAATACCGGCGCTGTGGAAACAATTCGTTTTAATACTAGAGTTCCGCGAATCAATAACTTGGCTAAGATCATCCAGAATGATGTAACTCGCTGGTCTATGGAACATTCTGAAGAAAAGCCCGTAGTTACTAAATATCAAATTCACTATACTATCAAATTGGAAAATAAATCCAATACGACTAGAGATACAGTTAAAGAAGAGCTAAAGGGTGAAGTGAAGAAGAGATAATTTATTCTTTACAATCCCCGCATATGAAGAGAAAAACGAAATTGGTTGCTTCGATGTAATGATGTTATCAATTTCGTATTTCAAATCAGATTATTTCACTTTCTTCATAAACCTTAACTTCAACAATTTCAATCTCCCCACGTCATTGAAGTAATCTGCTATCAAGTCCAAAATACTTTTAGATTCTCTGGTCGTTTCGAGCGTTCCAATTTTAGGGGAATGTTTAGATAACGTGCTTGGAATAATGGCGTATGCAGCCCTATGGTTAATTACGAATATTACAGGTGTGGGCCCTGCAAAAGGAACATAATGGATCGTCTTTTAATAATATTTATATTTTTGTCGTTATTACGCTGTTCTGGCGGAAGAGATGGTGTTTTTAGTAATAGATATTTCTCCAAAAGAAATATTTCGCATAGTGACAATACATTCGTAAAATTTACTTATAAGGATGATATTTCAAATAAGGAAAAAACGAAAAGGGAATATTCCTTATATGTTTTTTTCAGCGACGAATTATCTCTTCTCGGATTCCCATCCAGTATTAATCCTGATAAGGATTATTGGTTAGCCTACTACGCAAATTATCAAACTATTCCCAGTAATTTAGATAATATCCGCTTTGATTTCTTGGAAAATTGCGAGTATAGAATGCCAGTAAATGCAGGTAAATATTCCTACAGTTTTTCTTTTCAAAACCATAGCACAGAAAAGTCAGGGGTATTAACGAAATCCTTCGACCTTCCGCCAAATCATTCAATACGCTTAAGCTTCAAAGAAAAAGGAATTCCTTATCCAGATGCAAAGACGGTAGGCGAAAGGTTAGCAAACGAAACAAGTCGACATTCTTGGTATGAAATAATAGTTACTATTGAACCAAATCCTAACGTTGATTCTTTAAAACCTTGCGAAATTAAATAATGAGAGATGAACAAATGAAAATTCCATTAACACTTTTCTTCTAACTCTAAATTGTTATGGGAATGTGCTATATTGGCGACATTTGCCATATTATCCAATTCGAAATTCTGAGAGAAACTATTTGAAATTATATTTGCCGTCGGAGATAGCAAGTTCGAAAGACAGGATTCAAATAGAAAGTTATTTGATCTCAGTTTTCCAAGAAGAGAAGGATACATTTTTAAAAAGACAATTGCTCATCAATTATGACAGGAAACTAGGATTCTATACCCTGCAGAGTGGCTTGAGGCAATTTCATTTTAGATCTGGTTGTCAGTTGGTTATGCCAATTTCAAAAGGAGAATATACATATGAAATCAAAGTAAATAAATACCCAGATGGATTTTTTTCAAATACACTAATAACCGAAAACTTATTGGATAACTATTCAATCGTTTTGGCTATTGAAATGATTGAACCACCATATTCTTCTCCGACCAGCTTCTCACAAGAGCTTGCTAATCGTGTTAACAATAGGATAAAGTTAAAATATCGCATTGAGCCGACTTTAAAAGATGATCAATTTCATGATTGTCCCGTTGAAGTTGATTAGACTATCAACAAGATTTTAGAGAAATCAAAATCATTATTCATGCAAACTTATCTTGCTTTTAGTCTCGGGAAGAAACCATATTCAGCTTGCGGAGGATTATTGTGAAGAAGCAAATAAAGCTCAATAAGCTGATTCTATTACTGAATTGTACATACCTAATGAATTGTCTTCATTGGGGTCCAATTGGCCCAAATTATAATTACCAAGAAGTTGGGAATTTTTCAAATACTTATATAATTTTTAAATTACCAAGTTTGGAAAACGGATTAAAAAATGGAGATGATTTCTTCGGCTCGGCGACAGATAAGAAAACATATTTCGTTTCAGTTTTTATAGACAATGAAGAATTGCTTCCCTCTGCCTGTGTTAATCCGGAATACGGGTATTGGCGAAATTTTTATAAAGATTTTAATTCTTTGCCACAAATTATTAGAAATGAACCGAGATTTAACTTTTTACCGGATTGCGAATATTTTTTACCTATTCCAAAAGGGAAGAATCACTTTAAAGTAAAAGTTTACAACAGGAATAAATCACCTGTCGGCGGCGGTGAAATTTCTCGATCCATTGACGTACCTGCAAATTTTTCCATTAGGATTAATTTAAAGGATCCTCGCGGTAATAAGATAGAAGGTATGGAAAATCGTTTTGCACTTGACGCAGGAATTTCTCTAGATTTGGAACCAAGCATAAACCATGCAAGTTTTCCTCTTTGTCGCTAAGTTTATTCTCAGAAACCTTTGATAAAATACTATAGGATAAATAGATGAAAAAGATTAAGATATTTATACTTACGTTATTATATGGTTTTTTATTAAATTGCATAATCGTTGACAATTTAGGTCTTACTGACACTTACAAAGGTGACGTTGCTAAGAAAAGACTCTTAGATGCGGCGATGATCGGGGATTCTCTTACAGCTCGGGCTGCTTTTACGGCACAAGGCTATACCGGACCTGAATTAGAATCATATATAATTCTAGATGTGATATACGTATCTTTAATCGACGAAACGGTTTTCAAAATTGATAAGTCGAAATATTATAAAAAAGATGATATTGATGATTGTGCTAAAGCACTTCAAATTATTGGAGTTATTGCAGACTTTGATTCATTTACAACTTACATGAGCAATTTTAATTGTAATTTAAGTGCCAACGATTTGTTAATCGATAAAAATATGGGTAAAAGTTCTAATAATCCTTCGAAGAACAATAAGTAAATACTGAACTCTATAAGTTGTTTTTCTTAGTATTGTTCTCACTATCTATTCCATCGAACAAGCAATTCACTATGCTATAGAGGGTGATCAATTTCATGCTGCTGTTTCCACTATCAATATTTTCTTTCCGGTTTCAACTGCAGTTAAATATGGCGAAGCAACTACAAGAACTTGTGAGGCGAATTTTTAAATGAAAATGGTTTTTAGTTTAAATTTGTTCTCTCTATTAGTCCTTATCGGTATAGTAAATTGCTCACCTATCCAAGAGCTGTATTGGAGAAGACTTCCGCATAAAATAGAAGGTTTAAAAGGAACCTTTCTGAAATTGGCTCTCCCAAAAGAAATTTCCGATGGAATTGAAAAGATAGAAATTAGCGAATTTTACGTTTCAATTTTAAAAGAAGATAAGGAATCTTTGATAAAGAAAAGGATCTTAATTAATCCTAATCGAAATTTAAGCTTTTGGAATCTTTGGTTTTCTAATTTGCACTATATATTTCCTGCAGGTTGCGAATTGGATATTCCAATTCCAGAAGGAGAAAATTTATATGAGATTCATTTAGGAGCTTATAGGGTGCCTGGCGGATATTATACTTATTTGGAAACTAGTGTTAATTTGAAACCAAATGAATCTCTTCGGTTGACACTTTATGTCAAAGGGCGATCTCTAAATCCAACTGCTGACGGAATACGAGGAAGTGAAAATTTATTAAAGAATAGGATTGGACTGAAAGTTACCATTGAGCAAAATCCTTCTACTGAAGAGCTGAATGTTTGCAAATTTGAATAGTTATACTTATTTCTAAGTATTCTGTATTTCAGAAGCATGTGGAACATAAATCTAAAAACGAATGAATTTTGACTTTGGTTCCACTAAGTATTTTACAAAGAAGTTATTCCAGAATAGGCCCATCTGGAGAAAGTTTACAAGACGTCGCTACCGTAATTGTTGATCCTAATAGAAATCCTTTAAACCCACGACTGTCATTTATACAATCATCTAGTTCTGATTTTTTATAATACTTTTTGACATCAATTCCAGCAATTACTGAAGAAAAGATTGCGGTTATTGATATTTGGGGTTGGCCGATGAGAATCGTTGAATTCACCAAATCGGTCGTTAAAGCCGCATCTGCCATTTTAGCTGCAACTTCGTCGCCTTTAATCCTATCGTAAGATAAACCTAACGTGTCCAAAGCGATACAATTTGATACTACCAAAAAAGGGAGAATAGCAAATCTTAGAAATTTATACTTAGGCATGCGTAAAAATTTCTACCCACCATAAAGATGACAAGCTATATTGCAATTTTTTCATATAATTATTTATCAGTGCCAGGATTTAGTGGACCTTGAAGAGCATTTCCAATAAAAAATTCGAAAAGACATCGCAAAGGGAAGCAAATCCTATCTGCTCAAAATCTAAAAAACGATGAAAGAAAAAGTGATAGATTCCCTCAGTAATTTATTTCCTGATGAATGTCTGAGTCTTTAGATATATGGTATAGAAGTACAAATGAAAGCAATTGTATATGAGAACTACGGATCAACCGACGTTCTTAAGTTGAAAGAAATACAAAAGCCTGTTCCAAAGGATAATGAGGTCCTTATAAAGGTTCAGGCTTCTTCAGTAAATGCTGCCGATTGGCGAATGATGAAGGCGGATCCATTTCTTGTCCGTTTTTACGCAGGTCTTTTTAAACCTAAAAAATTTTCGATCTTAGGTGCAGATGTTGCCGGAACCGTAGAAGCTATTGGACCCACTGTAACTAAATTCCGCCCTGGTGATGAAGTATTCGGCGATGTATTTGCAAGTGGCTTTGGTGGATTTGCAGAATATAAATGCGGGAAAGAAGATGAATTCGTTTTAAAACCTTCTAATATCTCTTTCGAGGACGCAGCTGCTTTACCATTGGCCGGAATGACTGCTCTACATTCCTTAAGAGATTTCGGTAAAATAGAAGCAGGACAAAAAGTCCTCATCAACGGAGCTTCCGGAGGAGTAGGCACATTTGCTTTACAACTTGCAAAATATTTTGGAGCCGAAGTAACCGCAGTTTGTAGCACTTCCAAAAAGGAAATATCAAGGTCGCTCGGAGCCGACCACATTATCGATTATACGAAGGAAGATTTCACTAAGAGCGGAATAAAATACGATCTCATAGTCGGTGTAAATGGATATCGTTCTCTCTCCGAATACAAAAATGCATTAAATCCGAAAGGAAGATATGTTATGGCAGGAGGTGGAACAGCCCAGTTGTTCCAGGCTTTACTTTTAGGACCGTTCATTTCGTTAACAGATAGTCGAAAGATTATCGCAGCATCTTCAGAGCCGAATCAAAAGGACCTTCTTTTTTTATCAGAGCTAATACAATCAGGAAAGATTAAGTCTGTAATTGATAGAAAATACAAATTGGAAGAAGTGCCGCAAGCGGTTCATTATGTTGAACAAGGCCATGCAAGCGGTAAGGTAATAATAACAGTAAACACCCCGACCAAATAATTTTATGGCCGGGGTAGATTTTTACTCGGAAAAATGTCTCAATATTGATCAGTGAAATCTTACAAACAAGTTACTTCTTCTTCAAAAACTCTCAAGTAAAAAATCGGATCTTTCTTATATCCCAAATAAGACCTGAAATAAGTCCTAACAAAATAGAGAAAAGTACCAAATCTATCGGAATTCTTTGAAAACCAAATAACCTAAGGCTGAATTCAAATTGGAAACTTGCGATCAATGCAGAGGCCGCTAAAGAAAAAATCCAGAAAACGCTGTAATGCAAAGATCTTAATATAGAAACAAATCCGCCTTTATGAGTTAAATTAGTAAGCATCAAACTGAAATTGGATACAACAAGAAAGATAAAACCGAAAGATCTGATCTGATTTTCCTGAATCCCTTTTTCTTTCATCCAAAAATACATAACTAATAATAGAACCAGGACACTTGCACCTTGGAAAAACGATAGAGTAAATCGAGAAAATGTAATTAGGCTGGAATTCTTTCTTCTTGGACTGGAATAACGATCTCCTTTTTCTAAATCCAAAGATTCAAAAACGATGGAGCAGGTTGGATCTATTATTAACTCTAATACTAAAATATGTGCAGGGAAGAAGAAGATTGGATCTCCTGTAAAAGCGGGGAGCAAAGACATTCCTATAATCGGTATATGAACTGCTATAATATAAGAAATACTCTTTTGGATATTCTCATAGATCCTTCTTCCTAAAAACACGGACTTTACTATAGAGGAAAAATTATCGTCGAGTAATACAAGATCGGAAGCTTCTCTTGCAACATCTGTTCCTCTTTTTCCCATGGAGATCCCGATATGAGCGGCTTGTAAAGCGAGAGCATCGTTCACTCCATCTCCAGTCATTGCGACTATTTCTCCTTTTTTCTGGAATGCTCTGACTATCTTTAATTTCTGTGCAGGTTTGATCCTGGAAAAAATTCCGACCGTATTTAATTTTGAATCCAATTCTTCTTCGCTGAGCTTTTCCAGTTCATCTCCGGTGATACTCTCTTTATGATCTTGTAAGCCTATTTTAGAAGCTACAGCTTTTGCTGTTCCTGCATGGTCTCCAGTGATGATTATAACTCTGATCCCTGCTTGTATACATTCCGAAACGGATGAGGGTACTGTTTCTCTAATAGGATCTTCTAATAAGATCAAACCTAAAAATTCGAATGTAAGATCATGTTGGTTTTCAGGAAGATAAGAATTTACGATCCTGGATCTTGCGACTCCTATCGCTCTATATCCTTGTAAAGAATAGGTTTCGGTAATTTTCTCCCAATATGTGGTTCTTTCTTCTGAAAAATGACAAAGATCGAATATTGCTTCTGGAGCACCTTTCGTACCGATTACAAATGTTCCGGGTTCTTCAGAATTCCAGGCGTAACTAAGTGCAAGTAGTTTAGGAGAAAGTGGATATTCTTTTTCTAAAGTCCAGTCCGCATGAAGATGTTCCGTATCGTATAAAAGATTTATCCCTAATTCTCGGATGGCTTTTTCCATCGGATCAAAAGGATCTTTCTTAGAGGCAAGAATTGAGAATTCTAATAGTAAGTGGAATTCTTCCTCAACCTCCGGAGTTTTAAATTCGAATAAACTATTCTCCGAAGAAGAAACTAAACCTCTAACTTTCATTTGGTTTTCGGTTAAGGTTCCTGTTTTATCGACGCATAATACCGTTGCAGCTCCTAATGACTCGATGGAGTTTAGTTTTCTTGTCAAAACTCCACTTTTAGAAATTCTCCAAGCTCCTAAGGAAAAGAAGATACTTAGAACTACTGGTATTTCTTCCGGCAATACTGCCATTAGGAATGTAAGTGCAGCGAGGACCGCGTTCATCCAATTGCCGTTTCGAATTCCAAGACCATAGATTAAAAAAACAGAAATTACTAAAGCGCCTAAAAAGAAGAATGTAGTGAATCTTTTGGCCTCTTTCTGGAGAGGGCTTTCCGATTCCGAAATTTCTCCCATCTCTTTTCCGATTGAACCTATAGAAGTGGAATCTCCGGTGAATAATACTTTAAAGATACCTTCTCCGGAAACGATCTTTGTTCCGGAAAATACTTTTTGCGTCTCAGAATAGGGCCCTTGGTTGTTTAGATCTGTTTCTTCTTTTAAAACGGGGATGGATTCTCCAGTTAAAAGAGATTCATCCGAATGCAAATTTAATCCATCAACCAAGTATCCGTCAGCGGGGACTTTATCCCCTTCAGATAAGAATACCAGATCTCCAGGCACAATGAACGCGGAATCTATCTCAATTTTTTTTCCCGCTCTGATTACCTTGGCCCGTAAAGGAGAAAGTTTTCTAAGGGATTCTAATGCTTTTTCAGATTTGTTCTTTTGGTAGATAGTTAGGGAAATGACAGCAATCACTGCGATAGAAAGTGTGATCGCTTCTTCTAAATCTCCTAGTAATGCGTAGATAAAACCGCAGGCCAATAATAATGCGAGCATTGGCTCTGCGAGAATGGAAAGACTGATCCTCCAAAAGGATGTTTTCTTAAGTTTGGATTCGTTTGGTCCAAACTTTTGAAGAAGTTCGGATGCTTCTGAAAAACTTAAACCTTGCAATGAAGAATAACGGGTACCTTATGATTTTTTAGAATGAGTGCGAGTGTTCCAACCAAACAATGTATAAATTGGACACCAACCTATAATTCCAGTAGCAAGTATCACAAAGCCTACAGCAAAAATTGCAAGCTTATAAAGATCTTCTATATAAAATGCCCAAGTAATTAATGAGGTTCCCAATATCACTCTAAATGCTCTGTCCCAAAAATTTGAATTTATGAATTTCATAATAACACCTACCCATTTAAACTTTCTTAGAAATATCTTCCAACTTAAGTCTTTGTCAATAATTGGACGAAAAGGTAGTCTATCCGAGAGTGATGATAAATATCAGGTCCAAATTCCCTTTTACAATTTCGATCCTTCTGAAATACATGTAAAAGCTTTATGAAAAAAATCCTGATCACCGGTGGAGCCGGATATATTGGCTCCCATATGAATAAATATCTCCACAAATTGGGTGTGGAAACTGTAGTATTCGATAATCTTTCCAACGGTCATGAGAAAGCAGTTAAGTGGGGAAAGTTTTTCAAAGGAGATCTATTAAATAAGGCAGACCTAGATCGTGTATTTTCAGAGCACGAATTCGAAGCAGTCATTCATTTTGCAGCATTAGCATATGTAGGAGAATCGGTTACTGATCCCCAAAAATATTATATTAATAATGTGATGGGCACTCTCCAACTTTTGGAAGCAATGAAAAATCACGGGGTTAAATATTTCATCTTTTCTTCTACCTGCGCTACTTACGGTGCTGTTACTGAAGTTCCAATTTTGGAAACCACTCCTCAAGATCCGATCAATCCGTATGGACAATCCAAATTGATGATCGAAAAAATTTTGACGGACTATTCACATGCATACGATCTAAAGTTTGTGGCACTTCGTTATTTTAATGCTTCCGGTTCCGATTTAGATATTGGAGAAGAGCATGATCCGGAGACACATCTTCTTCCTATTGTGATCGAAAAAGCATTGGGAAAAAGAGATTCACTTACAGTAAACGGAAACGACTACGATACCCAGGACGGGACCGCTGTAAGAGATTATATCCATGTAATGGATCTTGCTCAGGCTCATCATCTAGGATTGGAATATCTGAAAAAAGGCGGTAGATCCGACTTTTTCAATTTAGGAACAGGACAAGGGTTTTCTATTTTAGAAATTATCAAAACAGTGGAGAAGGTCTCGGGGGTCCAGATCCCTTACAAAATCGGTCCCAGAAGAGAAGGGGATCCTGCTAAATTGATCGCTGACAATACGAAAGCCAAAAAGGTCTTAGGTTGGGATCCTAAATTTGCAAAGATAGAGGATATAGTTTCCAGCGCCTGGGAATTTCATAAAAACCATTCTCATTAAAAAGAAAAGGCTTCTTCCCTGAGTAGAGAAGAAGCCTGAAAGATCGGTAATAGTGATTACATTTCTGCCGTTTCGTTTTCTTCTATAATGGACCAAGCACCGGTAATCTTATTCAATTTATATTTATAAGTTAACTGCTTTCCGCAGGTGCTTATACTTCTGTTTAGATTACGTGTTCTTAATACGGTTCCATTTAACTTCAGTTCTAGATCCAAAGCAGTTCCGAAACAATTCGAGTTATACATTTCCACAGTGAATTCATGTTCTGAGCCAACACTCATCGCATTATTCAGATTGATCTCAGGTCCTGTATAAACATCCGCCTCAGGATTTGTGGAGAAGAACTCTTGTCCGTCCATTAGGAAACGAACCCTATCGTCCACCTTTCCAAGTTTCGCAGTGAATACCTGAGGATTTTCAGAATAAGTAGCCTCACAATCTCTTTGGTCATACACAGTGGTATAGCTCATCTTAGCAACAGATCTGTCTTTCAGATAGTTTAATGTATAAGCGATAGGGACTCCAGGATTTCCGGCGGAGTAGTTTGCAGCTTCCGGATTTGCTAAGAAATTGCGGATAGCTTGGTACATACTTCCCGGAGTAGCGGAATCAGCTGCGCTAATTGGAGCAAGAGCCAGGCCTGCATTTCCACCTCTTACGAAATAAGTAATTCTAGTTCTGTCCAATACTTGCTCATGAGTAACGGAAACTTCTCCTCCGATCGGAGGAACTGGAGAAACTGCGGAAAGAATTCCCGGATCCCAGGCAACTTCTAATGCTGTTTTAACTTGTAGAGCTGTATATTCGGACTCCAAAAGGAAATAAACCACTCTTCCATAGGAAACTTTAGAAACATATAATGGAGGGTTATTCGCCGCTATTTGGCCTTCCGGATCTTGGAAGTTAGCCCCATCTCTAAATACAGAGGTAGAAAGAGTAGGATCTTCGAAGTTTACATCATAGAACTTTTGGGTGAACTTCATCAGAATATAGTTCTTTTTGCCAAGATTGTCTATTCCCGAGCTGACTTTTAGCCCAACGTCTGAGAAACGAGCATCTAATCCAAGATTGAATAAAAGATGATTTTCGTTATAAATTTGCTCTACGCTGAAGGAAGCATCCGCTGCAGTTCCTACAACATCTGTGGATAGAATATCCTGAATACCTTGCTGGATATTAGAAGCGCTGACCTGAGGCAATTCCTTAGAGTAGATCGCGTTCGGAGAAAGTTTCAAACCGGTAAGGAAAATTTTACCACCGGATCTTGGAATAGTAACTGGAGTATAACCTCCCGCTTCCAAAAACTTACCTTGTAGTAAAGCACCTGGATAAAGCACTTCAGGCCCTTGGTTCAGAATTGCACGATCCACAAGGCTTCTTATTTCAGAAGCGCCCCATTTAGTAGTGGTGCAAGAGTAATGACCGGTCTTAGAATCCGGAACCGGGATACCCGCAGGAAAAGGAGTAATCGCTTCCTTGCTGGAAGAGGAAAGAGCCTGCCCGTAAGAAGGTTCCGTATATAATGAGCCTGCATCTGCGATTTTAACCGCACCTGGGCCTGTTTCTTCCACATGTTTAGAAGAGCCTGAGCCTCCTAAAAGACCGAGTAAGCCGCTTAAGTTGGATTTATTTGGGGAACAACTCATTAAGTATCCTGCGGTTAAAGCCACAGCAACTGAAGGTTTGATCCAATTTTTCACTATCTTCATTTCTTTCAAAATACCTTGTTTCTATTTCAGTGCCCACAGAATTATCTGCCCAAATTTTTGTAGCAAGCGCTAAAATAAAATCATGAGATTTTTATTTATTATTAAAACATAATATATAAGAAGAATGCAAAATGATATGTAAGTCTTCTTGGTGTGAAGTAAGAGAAGGGTTTAAATATAAGTAGGATTTAAGTGCTTATTTTTCGGGTCGTTTTTAGAGGAAATCTGGAGAAAAAGAGAAGTGAGATAAGAAGAAGGTTAACTGGCAGCGGATCTTCTTTCTGCGGGACAGATAAAAAGATCCGCGAATGTATATTATTTTTTTATAAAGGTGAGAAAATGTTCCACTTCATTTTTGGAACCGACTACGAATGTTGTTCTTTCGTGCAGCTCTTCTGGCTCTAGATCAAGGATCCTTTTGCCTTCTACAGTTACTGCCATCCCACCTGCTTGTTCGGCAATAAGCGCCATAGGAGCAACTTCGTATAAAAGTCTTAGTTTACCTTTTGGATATTTAGAAGATTTAGTATCGTTCGGATATAAGAAGATCCCACCTTTTAATAGGTTTCTGTGGAAGTCTGCAACAAGAGATCCTATATATCGAAGAGATTGAGGTTTGCGTCCTCCTTCGATAGACTTGATGTTTCGGATATAGTTTTTCACTTCATCCGACCAATAATCGTAGTTACCTTCGTTGATGGAATAGATCCCGCCAGATTCAGGCATTTTCATTTCCGGATGAGAAAGTATAAATTCTCCGCAAGATGGATCTAATGTAAATCCGGAGACTCCTTTTCCAACACAAAGGACAAGCATCGTAGAAGATCCGTAGACGATATATCCTGCTGCTCTTTGTTTAGATCCTTTTTGTAAAAGATCCTCTTTGGTTCCGGGAGTTCCTTGGGGAGAAGTCCTTAAATGGACTGAAAAAATAGTACCGATAGAAACGTTTGCATCAATATTAGAAGAACCATCCAAAGGATCTATAGCGATCGTATATTTTCCTACCTTATAACCTGTAGGAATCGTGATAATATCTTCTTGTTCTTCACTTCCCATTACACATAGGTGTCCGCAGCGGGTGAGGGTATGAGTAAAAATTTTATCCGCATACTCATCCAGTTTCATGACTGTTTCGCCCTGGACGTTGGTTTGCTCTGTTGCTCCTAAGATATTTTCTAAAAGGCCTGCTTTTCTTACTTCTCTGGAAACAACTTTTGCGGCGTATACAAGATGGCTCATGAGTGCCGTAAAATCCCCGGTTGCTTGCGGAAGTTTGAGTTGTTCCTCGATCAAATATTGGGAAAGACTCATTAATTGGGTAGGGTGGGCGCTCACGACTTGTTCTCCTTTTAGCTTTTAAGCTATACCGGATATAAAATCGCTCCTGGGCAGGTTGACAAGTCTGATTTCTCGGATCTTTCGGACCATATTTTGTAACGATTTATATAAAGAGAAGGTTTCCTACTTTCGAAAAAGTTAGACTTTTGCCGGCTTTCTATGTCGATATTGCTAAAAGAGATGGAAACAACGAATCAGAAGCAGCCTATCCCGGATGTATTCGAAGAATTTACGAATCAATTCTTACGTGACGTTAAAAATTCACTCAGTACTGAAATGGTTCTGACCCATTTTTATTTCCAGGACCTTTCCCAGTATTTCAAATTACTCGGTGAGCAAAAGTCGGGTGAAATTTTAGAAGAATTAAAATCAGTTATCCAGGCCCATCTTCGCCCATATGATAAACTATATGTTTTGAATTCCAGATCCTTCTTAACTTTTTGCCCTGATTGCAGATTAGATATAGTAAAAAGCAGATTCGATGAAGTTATCTTCCAAGTGAACCATCTCATTATAGACTACGAGATTAAATTTCTCGAATTCACAGAACCTTTAGATTCCTTCCAACCTGTTTACGAAAAACTTCTAAAAGCTCATTTCTAAAAAAAAAACTCTATCGAGAAAATGAACGGTTGTACCGTAAATTAAAACGTATTGGGGGAGAAGATGAAAGATAGAGCGAAACAATTTAAGGCGACCTTGGAACGTTATATCAACTATCGTGGAATTGATATCATTTTAACCCTAAAAGACGGAACCGTGATAGAGCTGGATAAAAATAGAAAAATGAACGGTGACGTGGTTATTAAAAACGGTGACTTCGGAATCGAAGCAGAAATCGAGATTTCCTCCATCCAAAAAGCGGATTTTTTTGCAGCATAAGCCATTCTTTAGTTCTTGTCCGACCTAAATTTCTAGACTACAATTCTTCCCCGCGAGCGGAGGAATTATGGAAGCAATAGGATTGATCTTCGTGGCCGGTTTTGTCGGAACCATTTGTATGTCCCTTTCCATGTGGTCCATTCATTACGCAGGATCTGTAAATGCAGATATGATCCGAGCAGTAGGAAGTTTTTTCACAAAGGATATGAGTAAAGCGCTAGTTCCTGGTATACTAACTCATATTATCGTTGGGCTCATCTTTGCATTTCCATATGCATTTCTGATCGGTCTAGCGCCTCATATTTTGATCGCTTCTATTGTAACGGGCGGAGCGGTGGGATTCTTCCATGGATATTTGGTAGGATTCCTTTTAGTAGTACTCGTAGCCAGAAATCACCCCTTAGAACAGTTTAGAGAAGCGGGGATCAGTGTTGCTGCAGCTCACGTATTCGGACATTTGATTTACGGAGTTGGAATTGGAGTCATACTTGGCTTATACGGGTATAACTGGACCTCTATTTTGGCCATATAAGGTCATTTTGGGGTTTTATAGGTTCCGGGCCAGAAAATCGGCCAAATGACCTTGACTTCCAACCCAGTCAACAGAAATTAGTAAATACGGGGTACTTTGTCCCCAGACTCCGGACCTCTGTTTATTTCAGTGGTCGGTATCGTTTTTTTGCGATATTGTTTATCCGGTCCTAAAACAATCCAAACAGGAGAACTCCACCGAATGGTAGGAATCATTGTAAAGGAAGGCGAGTCCATCGAATCCGCTCTCAAACGTTTTAAGAGAGATTGCGCTAACGCCGGAATCATGAGCGAGATCAAAAGACGTGAATTCTACGAAAAGCCTAGCATCAAAAAGAAAAAGGCTTTAGAATCCGCAAAACGCAAATTAGAAAAGAAAAAACGTCTCTTCTCCCGTAAAGACCGCGGTTAATCCCCGGTCTTAGGTTCCTAAAGAGATAGGGGAACGGGCATGTCCCTGCAATTAAAAATTAATACCGACCTGAAAGAGGCCATGAAAGCAAAACAGGAGCCTCTTCTCTCCACCTTACGCCTACTCAAGGCGGATATCCAATACGAGCTTACGAAAAACGGAGCCCAAGAATTAAGCGATGAACAAGTCATCGTTTTGATCAAACGTGGCTATGTAAAACGTACTGATGCAATCCAGATGTACGAAAAAGCAAATCGTAATGATCTCGCGGAAAAAGAAAAGGGTGAAGCCGAAGTCTTAAAATCATATCTTCCACCTGATGTGCCTGAAGATCAAATCATCGCAGCTGTAGAAAAATTCGTCATAGAACTCGGAGCTTCCGGGCCCAAAGACATAGGAAAGGTTATGGGAAAAGTTATGGCTGAATTTAAAGGCGCGAACATAGACGGATCGAAGGTTTCTGCGATCGTAAAATCTAAACTTTCCTAAGCTGGTATACCTTGCAGTTCCAAAGGGAATTTATCGACCGTATTCGTAGGGAAGTTCCCATCGAAAGTTTTATCAGTCGATTTGTACCCTTGCAAAAAAGAGGGAGAAACATGGTGGGCCTATGTCCATTCCACCAAGAAAAATCTCCTTCATTTAATGTTTCCATAGATAAACAATTCTATCATTGTTTCGGATGTAAGGCATCCGGAGATCTATTCCAATTCGTAATGAGTTACGAAAGAGTGGATTTCCAAAGAGCGAAAGAAATTCTTTCCGAATATTCCGGAATCCCAATCCAAGAAAAAGCAAAAGAAGAAGTAGAAAGAACTGAACTTCTTTATAAAGTAAATAAGAAGGTTTTACTTTACTTCCAGGAAAATTTACGCGGTCCGCAAGGACTCGCAGCAAGAGAATATTTGAATTCTCGAGGTCTTGGAGAAGAGATCCAAAGATCCTTCCAACTTGGGTATGCTCCAGGTGGATTTAATCATTTAGCCGGAAAAGTTTTTAATACTAAAGAAGAAATTAAGGCCGCTCTAGAAGTGGGCCTAATCCGTGAATCCGAAAAGGGAAAAGAACCTTATGATTTTTTCAGGGATCGGATCATGTTCCCAGTTTTTGATCTTTCTGGGAGAGTAATCGCATTTTCAGGGAGAATTTTAGGCCCGGGAAAAGAGTCTAAATATGTGAATAGTCCTGCTTCTTCCATATTTGATAAGGGAAGAACATTTTATCATCTTCATCAGGCAAAAGAATCCATCCAAAAGTCCAGAACCTCAATTTTAGTGGAGGGATATTTGGATGTGATCGGTCTCGTAGATAAGGGTCTGGAAAATACAGTTGCTTGTATGGGAACGGCTGTGACTGAAAATCATATACGGACCATGAAGAAATTCTCGGATAAATTCCTTCTGGTTTTGGACGGGGACTCCGCAGGTAGAAAGGGCGCTTTACATGCAGCGGAACTTTGCCTGAAAGAGGGCCTGGATTGTTTTGTTATATTATTACCTGAAGGAAAGGATCCTTTCGATCTTTCTAAGGAATTGAACCGCCAAGAATTGCATAAACTTTTGGAAAACCAAATCCCGGCTTCTTCTTTTGTGGTTGAGGAACTTTTGGATAAGGCGGATTCTCGCGCTCTTCCTGAAAAGAAAAGAAGGGCCCTGGATAATTTATACCAATTTCTGAAAGGGTTCAATCGGGACTCTGACCGGGAGTTTTTCTTAAGTCTCGGAGCAAGAAGGCTCGGGATCAGTATGGATGCAGTTTTACGAGATTATAAGGGTGGAGGAGCCAAGTTTGCCTCTCCAGGGTCCGATAATAATAAGGATAAATCCGCCAAACGTGTATCAGGCCCGAATCCTGCCGAAAAATGCGAAAGAGAGATCATTGCCTTACTCGTGAAGGCTAATCATTTATTCCGTTTTTCCGAAGAATTATCCGGGTTGGAATTCTTGGATTCTAAAAGTGCGTTTTTATGGGACTTTATATATACGAGATACGCAAGCGAAGAAGAAGTTTCTCCCGCTTCCGTTATTTCTTCAGAGATCCCAAACGAATTTAAGGAATCCATAGCTCCTTTTCTGATCTCAGAAGCGGATATGAGTCCTGAAGATTCCGTGAAGGTGTTTAAAGGACTATTAAATCAACAGAAACTTTTCGTGATCGATAAGAGAATGGAAGAGTTGGATTCAGGTTCACCTATGGATGATCCTGAACATTTTACAAAACTGGCATATTATAAGACCGAGAAAGCAAAATTATTGGAATTTATCCGTAATGAAAACTCGGGCGTAAGATAGATAGGGGACCGCAGAATGGAAAATCTACAAAGCATGCCGGAAGTGCAGAAGATCATTGCGATAGGAAAAGCAAATAGCGAAATTTCCTACGATGAGATCAATGAGATACTTCCGGATAAGATCTTAAACTCCGAGAAGATTGACGATGTATTCACTCTTCTTCATGAAATGGGAATAGAGATCGTAGAAGAATATACTAGAAAATCTTTGGAGCCGGCTACTTCTATCCTGCCTAAAGACGATCCGGCTCTTCCGGTAAAACCTGCACGCAAAAAGAAAGAGACTGCTTCTTCTGCCGGTGGTTCCGAAGATCCGATCCGTTTGTATTTGAAAGAGATCGGAAAAGTAAATTTGATCTCCGGTGAAACGGAAGTATTCCTCGCTAAAAAAATAGAAAAAGGCGAGAAGATCATAGAAGAAACAATCTTAGGTTCTTCTATCCTTAGAGCGAACTTCATCAAACTTCTTCCTAAGATCCGCAGTAAAAAGACTAAGGTGTATGATCTTGTTCGAGTAGACAAGATGTACGCGATGAACGCGGAAGAAGCGAAGAAGTTAGAAGAACTTTTCTTCAAGAACATCTCCGTTATCCAAGAACAGGAAAAAGTTTTACAAGAAGCTCAATCCAGGATCCGCAAATATTCGGAGAACTCTAAAAAGTTCAAAGAGTTCAAAGAGAAAATAGATATCTCCAAAGGTATCATAGATACAGCCGTAAGGGAATTAGGAGTCTCTCAAAAAGAGATCCAGAAAATTTCCCAAAAGATCAAATCAATGGTCTTTAGGATCAAGGAGATAGATCGTCATTTCTTAAAGATCAAAGCTCAGTACGGTTATGATGTTAAGGATATCAAAGCATTCAACCGTTTCATCGAAAAGAATGAGAAGTTAGAAGATATCGAAAAGATGATGGGAGTCTCTATAGACGAGGTTCGCGAGGTCATCAAAGATATCCGTAATAATGAGCGTAAACTTCGCCGCATGGAACAGGAAGCCGGTTCTTCTGTCCAAGAGATCAAAGACTGGGGCGAAAAGATCATCAAAGGTGAAAGAGAGATCGCTCAAGCCAAAAAGGAACTTGTAAAAGCAAACCTAAGACTTGTGGTTTCCATCGCAAAACGTTATGCAAACCGAGGAATGCATTTCTTCGATTTGATCCAAGAAGGAAACATCGGTCTAATCAAGGCAGTAGACAAATTCGAGTATAAGAAGGGATATAAATTCTCCACTTATGCTACTTGGTGGATCCGTCAAGCTATCACCCGTGCGATTTCCGACCAAGCAAGAACCATCCGTGTTCCGGTTCACATGATCGAACAAGTGAACAAGGTCATTCGTGAAACTCGTTTATTCGTTCAAGAATTCGGTCGTGATCCTTCCAATGAAGAAATTGCAGAACGTTTAGGCTGGCCTGTTCAAAAAGTAAAAGCAGTTAAGAACGTTGCAAGAGAGCCGATCTCTCTCGAGATCCCAGTTGGTTCAGAAGAAGATTCGGAATTGGGAGACTTTATCGAGGACAAGGATGTGGAATCTCCAGTGAATTCTGCAGCTTCCAGTATCTTAGCGGAACAGATCAGACAAGTGCTTCATACTCTTCCTGCAAGGGAACAGAAAGTAATCCGTATGCGTTTCGGTCTGGATGATGGTTATCCTCAAACCTTGGAAGAGGTTGGTTATCAGTTCAAGGTAACCAGGGAAAGGATCCGTCAGATCGAAGCAAAAGCACTTCGAAGACTACGTCACCCATCTCGTTCTAAAAAACTGAGAGATTATATCGATTAAGATCGGTTCCTCTTTCAAGAATTTCGGAGTTTTGCACGCAAAGGCGCAAAGAAAAGAAGGTACTGTTTCAAGTTTTCTGAAATACACTTCTAAACTTAGCGGCTTCGCGTGAAAAACCTCGGCGTTTCTTGAAAGTCTCTGCCTTATTTACCGTCGTAGGTGCTTCTGAGTGACTCAATAAGCTCGAGTGCTTCTGATTCTTTTTCCTTTCTTTGTGCTTCTTTCCAGCCTAATTGTTTAGCTAAGATTTGTGAAACCGGTGTTGCTAGTTTTGCTGAAAGTTTCAGATCTAAGAATTGGATCCTGAATCTTCTTGCAAGAACGTCCGTGACAGTGAGTGCGAATTCTTCTTTTGCGAACCATTCCACTTCTTCTTGGAAATATTCTACACCTTTTAAGAGAGGGGTTGGTTTTTTGCCAAGGATGATGAAAACTTCTCCGCCGTAAAAGTTTTGGAGGCGTTTTGCGGAGGTTTCGCTGACCTTATACATTTTCTGGATCTCTTTGTATAAGTTTTCTGAATATCCTACTTTTCCTGGGAAAGCGTATTTCGCAGTTCTGCTTGGACCGAATTCTTCTAAGGAAGCTTCCTTCAAGACTCGGTCGATCAGGTCCTCTGACATTTTTCTGTAAGTGGACCATTTTCCTCCTCCCATAGTGATCAGCCCGGAAGAAGAAACTAAGATCACTTCTTCTCTTGAAATACTTTTCGTGTCTTGGTTTCCTTCCGGTGAGATGAGAGGTCTGATCCCTGAGAAGACTGAAATGATATCTTTTCTTTGCAGTGGTGAGGCTAAATACTCGGAACCTGTTTGTAGCAGGAATTCCACCTCCGATTCCAAAGGAAGTGGATCTTGGCTGACTTCATGTATAGGTGTGTCAGTGGTCCCTAAGATGACATGATCTTCCCAAGGAATAATGAATACTACTCGTCCGTCTTTTGTTTTAGGAATGATGAGTGCAGTATTACAAGGGATGGTTTCTTTTTTGAAAACCAAATGGATACCCTGGCTTGGAGAAAGCACACGATATGTTCTTGGATCGTCCTTTAAACGGATATCGTCCACCCAAGGTCCAGTTGCGTTCACTACAACTTTCGCTTTTACATTATAAGTTTCTCCGCTGAGTAGATCTTTTACTTTTCCACCTATAATTTTGCCGTCCTTCTTCTGGAAGGATAGAAGTTCTGTTTGGTTCAGTACAAGAGCACCTTCTTTGGATGCTGCACGTGCCAGGTTTACATTCAGTCTGGCATCATTGAATTGAGAATCGTAATATAAGATACCGCCTGTTAGGCCTTTGGTTTGGAGAGCCGGAAAATCTTTTTCTACTTCTTCCTTAGAAACTCTTTTGTGAGAAGGTAGATTTCCTTTCCAAGCGAGGATATCGTACATAGTCATTCCGATACTATAATACGGTTTTTCGTATAGTTTGTATGTGGGAAGAATGAATGGAAGCGGTTTGACCAGGTGAGGTGCGTTTTCCAAAAGTCTTTGTCTTTCGGTGAGAGCCTCATGTATTAGTTTGAAATGGAATTGGGCGAGGTAACGGACGCCTCCGTGTATTAGTTTTGTGGAACGAGAAGAAGTTCCGGAAGCAAAATCCGATTTTTCCAAAAGTGCAACTTTGAGTCCGCGAAGGCTCGCGTCCAGGGCTGCCCCAGCTCCAGTGGCTCCGCCCCCCAAAATCAGGAGGTCGAATTGTTCTTCTTTTAATTTTTCAAACCGGCTTTTGCGATCGTGTTTTTGCATGTACAAGGTCTTCCTGCTTTACAGGCTGATTTCGCCGGGTGAAATTGCAATAAAAGAGCCAAATGGAACCTAAAAAACAAATCGAATTGATACGACGTGGGACAGTCGACCTGATCAGCGAAGAGGAACTTACCTCTAAACTTACTAAAAAAAAGTCCTTAAAAATCAAAGCCGGTTTCGACCCGACAGCTCCCGACCTTCATCTGGGGCATTTCGTTTTACTTAGAAAATTAAGGCATTTCCAAGATTTGGGTCATGAGGTGAATTTCCTACTGGGGGATTTTACCGCGATGATCGGAGATCCTACAGGAAAATCCGAAACCAGAAAAAGACTTTCTAAAGAAGAAGTTTTGAAAAACTCAGAAACCTACCAAAACCAAGTTTTCAAGGTTTTGGATAAGGAGAAAACTAAGATCGTCTATAATTCCCGTTGGTGTTCCGGGATGAATTTCGAAGACGTTCTGGTGCTGACCTCAAAATATAGTGTGGCCCAAATTTTAGAAAGGGACGATTTCAGTAAGCGTTATAAGGGCGGACAACCCATCTCTCTCATAGAATTTTTATACCCTCTCGTCCAAGGTTACGACTCCGTAGAAATGGAGGCCGACGTGGAATTGGGAGGAACGGACCAAAAATTCAACCTTCTTGTCGGTAGAGAATTACAGAGAGAATACGGAAAAGAGGCTCAATGTGTGATCACTCTGCCACTTCTCGTTGGTTTGGACGGGGTCAAAAAAATGTCCAAGTCCCTCGGAAATTACGTAGGGATTACGGAAGAACCGATAGATATGTTCGGAAAACTAATGTCCATTTCAGACGAACTGATGTGGAATTATTTCGAATTGCTTACAGATCTTCCTATGGAATCCGTTTCTGAGCGCAAAAAGGGTATCGAATCCGGAGGACTTCACCCTAAAGAGGTCAAAACAGAACTTGCGAAATTAATAATGGACCAATTCTCTTCTTCCGATGCAAATTTGGAAGCGATTGAAGAATGGAATAAGGTTCATAATCCGAAAGCAAGGGCCATTCCTGGGAATATTCCGGAAACAAAATTAGGGCCCGAATTTTTCCAAGAATCCGAAACCCCACAGCTGATCTGGGTCCTCGCCAAACTGGGATTTGTTCCTTCTACCTCAGAGGCAAGAAGGCTCATCAAGTCCGGGGGGATTTATGTCGACGAAGAGAAACTTTCGGATGAAAAATTTACTGTAAGTAAAAACGCAGAATACTTGATTCGCCAAGGCAAAAAAGGAAAATTCATCCGTCTGGTCAGTTGACCAAAATCAGAACATGCTCAGCGAAGAAGAATCCACAGTACTTTCCAAGACGATTAAGGAAATCCAGGACAACGAAGTAGAATCCGAGGTCCTGGAAAAAAAATTTCGTCAGATCCGTATCGGTTCTTCCGTATTCTTTTTCCTGATCTTAAGTATCACCACTGTTTTTGCTTTAGCAAGAAGATTGGATTCTCTCCAAAACACTGTCCAAAAACAAAACGAAGTTATCTCTGTTCTTTCGGAAGATATCACAAGTTTAAGATTAGAAGAACAACAAAGGGAAGAAGAAGTACTTCGTTTCAAGTCTTCTATCTTGGATGATGTGCCTGATGGAGATTTAAGTGAAGAAGTTAATAAAAACTTAGGTTCTTTACAAGCAGTTATTCCTAAACCGGGAACCGGTAAAAATATCAGTAGGGGAAATCCAAATTTTAAGGAAATCTCTCTTACATTCGATTTAGGTACCGGAGAAGATCTACAAATACTTTATGAATTTATGATGAGGTTCCCGATCAAGGTGACCTTATTTGTTTCAAACGAGAATCCTGCTAAAAAAGGAGGATCTTTATTCTCCAAAACAAATCTGGTCTATCTCAAAAAATTAGCTGCTTTGGATGGAAGGGTAGTTTTCGGGAACCATACCTGGAGTCATTTCAATTTACCTAGAAGTTTGAAAGAACCTTCTCTCAGAAAAAGAGCACTTCTAAGTTATGTGGCGGATGAGATCCCGGATTTTAATATTCTTTTAGAAGAATTAACTTCCGTAGAGGATAAATTTAAAACAATTACCGGGCTTACTCTTACCAAGTATTATAGATTACCTTACGGTGCGGTGGACCAGATCATTTTGGATGTATATGCAACACAAGGTTATGAAAACCATATCTTCTGGAGTAATAATACTGTAGGTTCTCTAGATGTTCCCGACTTCGTTTATAAGAAATATATAACCAAAAAGGATCCTGGGACCGGAAAAACAAAACTAGTACAGAACCCTCATTATAAAACCAAAGAAGAGATGTTGGACTTTTTATATCGTTGGGAAGCGGCAGACAAAAATGGGATGAACGGTGCTATTATTTTAATGCACCTTGGTTCACCTAGACAATCCGAAAAGCTGATCTATATTCTTCCTGATTTTATCCAAGCAATGTTAAACAAAGGTTATAAATTTACTACCGTTCCGGAAGTGTTGAACGAAAAGCAGGACTGATCCTGCTTTTCGTTTTAACTTATCTACTTCTTCTTTTTACCTTTATTATTAGATGAAACCTGTTCAGGCTCACTTGAAAATTCAGAGCTTGGAAAATATACAGTTCCTCTATGCGATCTTTTTTTATTGTTAAAAACTCGATCTAACCATGCTTGAAATTGTTCTATTTTCAATGAGAACCAATTCTGGAAATTGTATAGATGAAGATAAAACACAGGCACCATAAGAAGTGTGATGATACTTGCAAATGCAAGTCCCCAACCGAATGCTAATGCCATTGGAACTAGGAACGGATCATATCCTCCGATACCATATGCAGTAGGTAAAAGTCCCAATACTGTAGTTACAGTTGTCAAGGTCACAGCCCTGAGCCTTAAATTTCCTGTATCTATTAGGATTTCCTTAATGTTCTTATTCGGATTTTCTCTACGTAAGGTATTTGCAAAATCTACAAGTACAATTGAGTCGTTTACTACAACTCCTGCGAGGCCCACAATCCCAAGCATTGCTAAGAATCCGAAAGATTCGCCGTGACTCACAAATGCTAAGATCACACCAATAAAAGAGAAGGGGATAGCACTTCCAATCACGAGTGGTTGCATCAAAGATCCAAATTGAGAAGCGATGATGATATACATAATGAGTAAGGCCATTAAGAATAAAAATCCTAAGGAACCCATGGATTCTTCCGTATCTTTATTCTCACCACCGAAACGGACAATATAGCCAGGATACTTATCTATGATCTTTTCTTCGTCCGCTATTCTTTTTGCAAAAGCATTTGCTTGGCTTGAGTTTGCTTGTTTTCCACCTGCAAGATTCGCAGAGACAGTTATGAGACGTTTTCCATCCAAGTGATTGATATTGGAAACACCCGGAAGTCTTTGCATTGTCACAAGCCTAGATACTGGGATCATCTTGCCGATGGAATTGGAAACATATACATGGTTCAAACTATCTACTGACTTTCTGTAAGATTCAGGAAAGCGGACCTTTACTTCTACTTCTTCGTCCGTTCTTTTGATCTTAGTTGCTACAGTTCCTTGGAATGCAGTGTTGATCGCTTGAGCAACTCTAAATACTGAGACTCCGGCGGTTGAAGCTAATGATTCGCTGACCCTAATTCTGACCTCATCTTTACCTTCGTTGAAGTCGTCAGCGATATCAGTAACTCCGTATACTCTTTGTAATACACCTTTGTATTCTGACGCTATTTTTAGAAGAGTATCATAATTATCTCCTCTGATCTCTATCGCAACAGGTTTTCCTACAGGAGGGCCTCCAGAAACTTTTTCATATTCTAAAGTGGTAAGTTTCCCTCTAAGAGATTCAAATTCTTCTGGGATCACAACAGGTTCGGGAATATCACAAGGATTTTTGGTTTCCGCTGCTTCTTTTTGGATTTTCTCTTCTTCTATTTTGCGAGAAGTTTCGTTGAGTAACCAAAGAGTTTTTCTTCTGAGTTTTTGGATGATATCGTCTGTCTTATGACATTTTTTACGGTTCTCTTCCGCAGTTAAATAAGCCATTACCATTCCGTAATGTTTTCCCCTTTTGGTAAAAGGATCATTCGGATTAGCTTGGATAATCCCCACTCGAGTCGCATAATTTTCCAAATCTTCCTGAGGGACTTTTGCGATCTCTTTTTCGATTACTTCTAAATATCGATAAGTTTCATTCAAACTTGCTCCCGTTTTTGCAGTAACCTTTACGTAGAACTGGTCCACGGAACCTGGGAATAGTTTAAATTTGGAAAATAATACCTGAATGATAAAACTTGCGATCAGTAAGGAAACGATCCCGATCGTCATCTTCCATGGATTGTTCAATGCGAATCTAAGTGCAGGAACATATTTAGTATTCCTGAATTTAGAGAACCATCCGGATTCTTCTTTGATCTCTCCAGCTTTTACTCCACCCTTATTGATATCATATAAGTGGTTTGGAAGTATGAAGAATGCTTCCGCAAGAGAAGCACAAAGCGCAATGATCACCACAAGAGGAATACTAAATACGAACTTGCCGAAAATTCCAGGCATGAATAGAAGAGGAGCAAATGCGGCAATCGTAGTAGTAACAGTTGCAGTCACTGGAGAAACGACTTCTAAAGTTCCCTTTAAAGTGGCCTCATAAGGAGGAAGCCCTTCTTCAATATATCGATAAACGTTCTCACAGATAATGATCGCATCATCTACAAGGATACCGACCACCAAAACTAGACCGAACATAGAGATCAGATTTAAGGTCAGTCCAAACTGATCCATGATGAAAAATGTTGCACCGAATGACACAGGAATACCGAGAGCGGTCATAAGAGCCACTCTCCAACCTAAGAAGAAGAAAAGAGATCCTGTGACTAAGATCATCCCGAAAGCAGCATTAGAAATTAGAACATTTAATCTGCGTCGGATATACTTAGAAAGATCGTTTACGAATGCATATTGGAACTCAGGAGAATTTTGACGGAATTTTTCTACAGCGGATTTTACGTTGTCCACCACCTTGATCGCATCCGCACTCCGCCTTTTTAGAACCGTAAGCGCGACAGTTTTGGTCCCGTTTACATTCTCAATATAGTCCGCTTCTCTTAAACCTTCAGTAACTCTTGCTACATCTTGGATTCGGATCGCATTTCCTATCTCGTTTCCTCTGACATGAACTTTAGAAATTTCTTCGGGAGTGTCAAACTCCCCGATTGTCCTAAGAATGATTTCCTTATCCAGACCTGTGATATTTCCACCCGGAACGTTTACGTTACGATTTCTTAATGCGCCTATCACATCCTGACCGGTTAGATAGAAACCGAATAGACGATTTGGAAGGATATCCACTTGCATTTCTGTCTCTCTCCATCCTCTGCGAGAAACCTTTGCAACACCTGAAATATCTAAAAGTGCTTGTTCAACTATCTTTGCTTGGGCCCTAAGTTTTTTCTCTGCTTCTACCGATCCATCATCTTCTTTTAATGTGATAGAAACTTCGATAACAGGGGTTCTTGCAGTTGTAATCTCCGTTACGATCGGATCTTCAACTTCTTCTGGAAGATCTTCTACCCGGTCTATGGCAGATTTAATATCATCCACCACCTTTTGGGTATCCTTTGTATCTGGATCCAATGTGATCACTATACCGGATCTACCTTCGATAGAAGCAGATCTATATTCTTTGATCCCATCCACTTCCTTAATTGCTTTTTCGAGAGGATTCGTGACTAATTTTTCCACCTCTTGCGGAGAAGCGCCCAGATACAAAGTGGAGATAGAAACTATATCAAAGTTGATATTTGGGAAGGCTTCTCTGTTCATCTTAACGGCAAGAAAACTTCCGGCAAGAATGATCAGGACTGTGAGTAGGTTTACGAAGATACTTTTCGAGAGGAAATATTCGATGATACTTTTCATAAGTGTATTCCGCTTAAGAGTTTAGGGGAGAAGTTTTTTTAGTCCAGTATAGGACCGCTTAGTTCCATGGAATCGTTGAACCCGAACATTTTTGTACTCTTTAATCTATCTACGTACAAAACTCCGTTTAGGTGATCGCATTCATGCTGGTATACGATTGCAGAATATCCCTCGATTGTTTCCTCGTGAGTGTTTCCTTTTTCATCCATCCATTTCATTTGGATCTTATTGGGTCTTTCTACATAACCCCTCATACCCGGAACGGAAAGACAACCTTCCCAGTTACCGTCTACTGAATCAGTGATCGGTTTGATCTCTGGATTGATTAGGATCCTTTCTGGAACTCTTGATGGACTGTCATCCTCTGGGTCGGAACCGACTACCACAATCTTCTTCATGATACCGATCTGAGGAGCGGCAAGTCCAACTCCATCTGCATGTCTCATTGTATCGAACATGTCACGGATCAATTTTTTGAACTCTTTGGTTCCCAGCTCGTCCGGATGTACAGTTTCACTGGTCTTTCTTAGAAGTGGATCGCCGATTTTGAGAATTTTACGTACTGACATTTTTTCAGAACCTTGTCCTAGAGCTATCCTTCACCGGTTTTTGCCCACCAGATTTTAGGAATGGTTCTAGGATTTTAGACAGCATTCCAGCGGTCGGTTCTAAAAATCTTGGATTTTGAGCTTCCCATCTAAACACCGAAGTTCCGACAGAAATGTTCTGTAATATTTCGGCTTGGCTTTCCAATGGTCCAACAGTTCTAGGAAGAAGTATACCAACAGGACATTCTGCCTTTTGGGAATATAGATCCTCCTTCTCCAATCCATTCCAAAGCTTTTCTAAACCGAATGGATCGAAAAAGAACTTAGGGATCTGGGTCAAATTCCGCAAAAACCAATCCGTTTTTTCTAAAATGGAACTATAGTATCCGGATACCGGCAGAGGATTTGGGAAAATCAGAAATACGGAAAGTATTTTAGGGTTAGGTTGAGTGAGAAGTGGCCAGATCAGTCTCGCTGAAAATCCTTCCGCAATTAGAATTTGTTTCTTCTTTCTTTTCTCAAGAAATTCCAAAATATCTTCATTTGAAAATCCTGAGAATTTTTCAGGACCTTCCGCTACCGTGAGATAATATTCGGAAGAAAGTTCCGGGCTAAAAGATCGGTCAAAAGAATGTAAGGGGTCCCGAAGCCAAAGCACTTCGTCTTTTTTGGGATTTCCCCGGCTCGTAAAAGTCCAATGATTCTCTCGCATTAGTCTTGACAGTGATTAGGAAAGGAAACTATCTATTAGGTTCGGCGTTGGTGTGTGGAGACGAGGGGAATCGAACCCCCGACCTTTTGAATGCCATTCAAATGCTCTCCCAACTGAGCTACATCCCCTCTGATTCCAATATGGTCTCCTTGGGTGCACTGTCAATATATATTATTTTAGGAGCAATCGGATGAGCGATTCCGTCGAGGAACTACAGAAAAAAATAAAAATCCAAAACGATATCATCAAAGGTTATGAGAAAGTTTTGAGATTGAACGAGCAGGAATTGGAAAATGCGGATGAGATCATTCGTATGTACGAAACGATCATCCAATACTCCGGACAAGAATTAAAAGATGTTAAAGAAGCTTTTGATGCCACTTCAATCGTGACTAACTTATCCAGAGACGAATTGATTTCTGCAATGAATCGTATCAAAGAACTTGAACACGCTAATAAAAGATTAAGGGAAGAATCCCTAAAATTCCAATCCTAATTTCCGACCTTGACCCAGATAAAAAAACAGGAGACCCTACTCAGAAGTCGAAGTGACGGTTCCTTCTTTTTAGAAGAAGGTTTAGGGGTCTCCTCTATCTTCGATAGTTTTTTGAGAGAGGCGATTGGACTCACTCATGCAGATCTAGGCGGAATATTTTCCACAACGGAATCCGCTAATATACGACAGATATCCGGGCGTAATGAAAGAGAACTCATAGAAGCTGCACACTGGGCATTCTCACAATCCGGAAAAGATCTACTTTTAGAAAGGGGTAAAACTCCTCCCTGGGCAAAATCTCCGAGTAGTTATCCACTTTTAGTTGTCCGATTGAAAGTAGACGATCTGGATTCCAGCCTAAAAGCAAATCGAGCAAGTTATGCAGTTTTAGTTTTACAGGGAAAAACAACTGCGGATCGTTTTTCTAAAACCGATTTTGAACTTCTTCGTACTACATGCAAGACAGTTGGAAGATTATTAAAAGAATCTCATGTATCCGGAGATGCTTCCTTAGTTACACTTTCCTTACTGGCAACAACTCAGCTTGTATTGGAGGCCGCACAAGCTAAAAGACAATCAGAACGTTTCGACTTCTTACTTACGGAAGTAATTCGTGTTTCCGGATTAATTAATTCCTCCTTAGATCTTTCTCAACTTTTGGAAGCGATCATGCTTTCTTCTAAGACTGTATTCAGAACGGAAGCGTGTAGTGTTCTTCTTTTAGATGAATCAAAGGAATATTTATATTTCCATACGGTTCTTGGTGAAAAAAGTGAAGCAGTCACAAAGATGCAGGTCCCTGTTGGAAAAGGTGTGGCGGGACTTGTAGTTCGAGAGCGTAAGCCAATGATCATCAACGACGCCCAGAATGATGATCGGGTTTATAAAGAGGTGGATAAGGCTTCTCAATTCACTACTCGAAATATTATGGCGGCTCCTTTAGTTGCAAACGACGAAGTAATCGGCGTAATTGAAGCAATCAACACAGTTGATAGAGAGAAGTTTACTGGAGAAGATCTTGAACTTTTCTTAAGCTTTTCAGGAACTTCTGCGTTAGCTATACAGAAAACCGGACTTCTTCAAAACTTAGAGAATGCAAACAAGGATCTCCGCAAAAAAGTCTCCGAGTTAGAATCCTTATTCGATCTATCCCAAGCGGTTAGTCTTTCTACAAATAGACTGGGACTTGTCCGAAAATCCATCCGATTGATCATCAGAGAGTTGGACGCAAGTGTTGCCGGGATCTTCTTATACAGCCTTTCTAAAGAGAATTTTATTAACTGCGCTTATTTTGACGGAAAATCAGAAAAGATCGATAGGTTTTTAGAAGAAGAAATCATCGGAACCCAAGTTTTATCCAGTGTAAAGGAAGGTCTCCCTGTATTAAAAAGGGATATTTTGGACCAGCCATTCCCTCATGAGCTAGATAGAAGATATTTAAAAGGTTCTTATATTATTGTTCCATTATTCTTATCCAGTGGAGAACCTTACGGGGCCTTGACTGTTGCGGATAGAAAGGATAAACTTTCTTATCAGGATTCGGATTTCCGATTATTGCAAACAATGGCTTCCCAGTTCACAAAGGGATTTGAAGCTTTCCGTTTAAGAAATGAGATGTTGGAAAAAAAAGCGATCCAACAGGAGATGGAAATTACTCGGAAGATCCAACAGAATATTCTTCCGTCTGAAAAAGTATTTCATTCCAATTTTGATCTGGGAATTCTTTCGGTTCCTGCTAAGGATGTGTCCGGAGATTTTTACGATTATTACCAATACAGTGACGGTCAGTATTCATTTTTGATCGCGGATGTTTCCGGAAAAAGTTTGCCTGCAGCTCTTTTTATGGCTATGAGTTCTTCTATCATTCGGACTCTTGCCAGAAATCATGACTTGAGTCCGGAAGAAATTTTAAAACAAGGAAATGAGTTAATTTTCGAAGATTCTCATTTCGGAATGTTCGTAACTGCATTCTTCATTCATTATAATCCTTCTTTGTTTACGATAGAATATGCGTCTGCGGGTCATAATGATCAGGTCTGGATCAAAGAAGATGGTTCTTACGAATTATTAAAAGGGCAGGGACCTCCACTTGGTGTGATCCCGACTGCAAAATACAAGGGTGGAAATTTTACGGTTAAGCCGGGAGATATTTTTGTTCTATATACCGACGGAGCTGTAGAAGAAAAAGATGCCCAAGGAAATGAATTCGGTCTGGAAAGAATGATCGAGGAAATCAAATCCAGAAGACATCTTCCTGCGCAAAAAATTGTGGAAGAATTATACGCTACCATTCGTTCCTTCTCCTCCGGAAAAGAACCTTTCGACGATTTCACTGTACTCCTATTGAAGTACAATAATGATTTCCAATTTTTCAGGACTTTCGATGCGAATACCGGTCAAATTCCGATCTTCCGAGAATTTATTTATGATGCTATCAAAGTCAGAAATCTGCCTGACTTCTTAAGAGATGATATTCTTTTGGCGGGAGACGAGGCAGCTACGAATATCGTAATGCACGGTTATAAAGATACTCTGCTCAGAAATCCGAAATTCGATTGTAAAATTCGGTTCACTGAAGATTCTATCACGATCGTGCTGACTGATTCCGGAAAAGGATTCGACAGAACGAATGTGAAAGACCCGTCCATAGAGGAAAACCTCACCGGAAAAAGAAAAGGCGGATTCGGTGTGTATCTGATAGAGACATTGATGGACGTGGTGGATTATAAAATGGAAGAGGGAAGAAACATACTCACTCTCCAAAAATTTTTCCGCTGACGATGGGGGCAAAATGGAACTGACGGTAGAAATAAAAGGGAACTCTAGAGTGATCCATCTGATTGGGAATATGGACGTTCATAATACCCATAGGATAGAACAGGCGTTCATGGATCATATCCGAAAGGCAACAGAGTCCAATATCGTCTTGGATATGTCCAACGTAGAGTTCGTTTCTTCCGCAGGTTTAAGAGTAATCGTAGGTTCTTTAAGAGTTTGTAAGGAAAGAGAGATCCAACTCAAACTTGCGGCTTTACGTCCAGCAGTTCGTAAGGTTTTCGAGATCATAGATATGGATTCCCTTTTTAAGATCTATGATACGGTAGATTCTAGCCTCCAATAATTCCTTTTACCAAACCACGGTTTTTGGCTTTCCTCCCTGGCCTTTCTTTAAAAACTGTGTACCGTATGTCGGAACAAGCGTACTCTATAAATAATCCGTTTCAATCTTCTGGTCCATCGGAATCTCAACCCGTTTCCAGTATTTACGACGATGCCAATGCAATGGGCAAAGAGTTATTGGAGAAACCTCTACAAGGTGGAGGAACGGATAGGATCCTAGTACAACATTCTAAAGGAAGAATGACTGTTTGGGAAAGAATCAAAGTCCTTACCAATTCAGAACCCAATATTCTCTACCAAAACTGGGGAAAAAATTTAGATGGGGCTTCCTTAATTACAGGTATTTTAAATATTAACGGAAGGGACGTAGCGATTTACGGACATGACTTCACTCTCAGAGCGGGGTCCATGGATGCTACGAACGGAAACAAACTCGCAAGACTTATCTATATGGCTGGCGAGCACGGTATTCCTCTGATCGGAATGAATGACTCTGCAGGTGCATATGTTCCTGCTGGAGTGGGTGGTCTCGACGGATATTCCGAAGCATTTACAGCACTCAGAAAGATCAGCGGCGTGGTCCCAAGCTTAATGCTTATGTTTGGATTTAACGCGGGTGGTGGAGCATATCTTCCAAGACAAGGTTCCTTCATGATCCAACCGGAGAATACATTCTTCGGTCTGACGGGACCCGGAGTTGTTAAATCGGTTTTAGGTGAAGATATAAGCGCTGACGATCTGGGAGGACCAAAAGTCCACGGACAGAGCGGGGTAGTTGACTTAGTCACTAATGATGAGTTGGGAGCCTTAAGAACGGCACTCAGACTTCTATCTTATCTTCCTGATAATAGTTCAAGTGCTGCACCTTTCCATCCAACTTCTGATCCTACAGATAGATTCATCTACGAAGAAGAGATCTTATTCAAAAAGACATTCAATTCTCCTACAGGGATGAATACACCTTTCGATATCACATTATATATCCAGAATATTTGTGATCATGGGCAATACTTCGAGATCCAGCCTCAAAGATCCAGAAACTTAGTCACCGCTTTCGGTAGATTGGGCGGACATGTGGTAGGATTTGTTGCGAATAACTCTGCAGTTTCTTCCGGTCAGATCGATATCGGTGCCGCAAGAAAAGGAACAAGATTTATTCGTTTCTGTAACGTTTATAATATTCCTTTAATCTTCTTAGAAGATACCACTGGATTCTTGCCTGGAAAAGAGCAGGAACAAAACGGTATCGTTTTAGAAGGAAGAAAACTTCTGGATTCGATCATCGATATTCGCACTCCAAGATTAACACTCATTATCAGAAACGCATTCGGTGGAGCTTACGCAAGTTTCAACTCCTACCATACAGGTGCGGACATGGTATTTGCACTTCCTACAGCAAGGATTGCAGTAATGGGACCTGCAGGTAAGGATTACGTTTACAAAGACGAGATCACCGCCATCCAAAAAGAATATAAGGAAAATCTGAAGAATGGTGTGTCTGAAAAGGACGCCGCTGCGACCAGGGACAAAAAACTGCAACTTCTATCTCAGAAATATGAGAAAGATCTAATGAACCCTAAGGAAGCGTTATCTTTAGGATCCGTTTCCAGGATCGTTCTTCCGGGAACTACCAGAAACATCCTATTCAAAAATTTAGATTATTTAATCCGACACTACAAACCTGGACCGATGTCCGGACCTCAAAGGGAATTCGAGTAAACACAGATGATCGACTACCAAAATCGGCGCATTACATTTCGCGAATCTACTTCTCCTTGGATCCATTCTTTTTCCTTAGAGACGATCAAATGTTTGATCGTTTGCCGAGGACCAGTTCGAAAAGAGGCAATGGAAATTTTCGACCAGATCGGGATCAGAGAATACGGTATTTTACTTTCTGAAAAAGATTCAGTAGTTTATTCAATGGCACTGGCTCCGGAACTAAGAGATTTTAGATTTCCTTCTAATATCCACCGAGTTCCTGATTATATGGGAGCAGGTGCAGAAGAAAAAGCATCAAGAATTAAACAAATCATCCAAATCGCAAAAGATAACGGATACACTCATATCTTTGCCGGTTACGGATTTATGGCAGAAGATTCCGAGTTCATCGAGGCAATCGAAGAGAGCGGAATTACATTCATGGGACCTTCTTCCCATGTGGCTCACCAAGCAGGTTCTAAAGACGAGGCAAAAAAACTCGCTCGAAAACTGAATGTTTCCGTGACCCCGGGTGTGGATACAATCTCCGCAACTTGTCTTCTCAAAAAAGCAAAAGATGAAAAGGCGTTAACTGCTCTTGCAAAAGAAAAAGGTCTAAACTACACTTATAATTCTTCCATCTCTTTGGAAGAAAACGCAGAAGCATTATTATATGCCGGTTACGAAAAGATCGTAGAATTAGTAACTATTCCTGAATTACAGGCTCAGGCAGAGATTGAAACTGCAGAGATCTGGAAAAAATACCCAAGTAATCGTATTCGTTTCAAATACGTTGGCGGTGGCGGTGGAAAAGGCCAAAGGGTAGTTTCCAAACCGGAAGAAGTCAAAACCGCAGTACAGGAAATATTATCAGAATCTAAAGTAACTGCTCCAGGTTCTAATAGAAACTTTTTGATAGAATTAAATATCGAAAAGACCAGACACAATGAGATCCAGTTGATCGGAAACGGAGAATGGTGTTTGGCTTTAGGTGGAAGGGACTGTTCCGTTCAGATGCACGAGCAGAAACTTCTGGAAATCTCCCTTACTCAGGAACTTCTACAAAACGAGATCGCAGTTTTGGAAAAAACCTCTCCTAAAAAAGCGGAGATCATGAAGGCAGACCTTCAAGTTCTGAAAGAAATGGAAGAACAATCCGAAAGATTCGGACAAGCAGTCGCTCTAAATAGTGTTTCCACTTTCGAGTTGATTGTAGAAGGAACCAACCACTTCTTCATGGAGATGAACACCAGGATCCAGGTAGAGCATAGAGTTACCGAGATGGTTTACTCCTTGAAGTTCACCAATCCTGAAAACAAATCCGAATTTTTTATCGTAGATAGTTTAATCGAGGCAATGGCACTTATTGCTCTTCACGGTAAAAGACTTCCTAAGCCGGAACGTATCGTTAGAAATATTTCCGGGGCAGAAGTTCGTATCAACGCTACTAATAAAGCCATCCAACCACATGCAGGTGGGATTATTTTAAGTTGGTCCAAACCTTTACCTGAAGAGATTAGAGACGACCAAGGAATTTCAGTTAGAAATCCGGATACTGATCTATTCGTACATTATAAAGTAGCTGGTGCTTATGATTCAAACATAGCACTTTTGATCACTTATGGAACCAGCAGAGAAGATAATCTTCGTAAACTTGGAAATATCCTAAGAAAGACAGAGCTTAGAGGTCAGGATCTACAAACGAACTTACTTGTTCATTACGGTCTGATCCATTGGATCTTAGGAAAAGATCCTTTATTTAAACCTTCTACAGCATTTATGATCTCCTATCTTGCCGCAGTGGGTGCTCTCGAAAGCCTAGGCAAGGATATAGATCTCGAAGTTGCTTGGACAAAAGTTCTTTCTAATGCTCCGGCAGAGGGGAAGAAGGTTCTTTCTCGCAAACTTACATTGATCACAAGACCTTTGGGAGAATTACTTGCAGACGCTCACGTTCTAGCAGGATTCTTAGGTTATCATGAAAATGTTTCCTGGAAGATCGAAAAAGACCAAGTAGTTTGGGTCCGAAACCCGATCCATATTCTTTCAGACCTTTATTATTATCTGCATATGGAGGGCGAATTACATCAATCTCCTTCCGAACAGATCTGGGACCATGACCAACAAGTTTTACAATCTGCATTAGCATTTTATAAAGAACTAGAAAAACTGACCGGCAAAAAAGCCGATTCAGCGGATTGGGATTCTGTATTTGCTGGAAAAGCTCCTGCGGGTGTGGATGCTGCTGTTTGGACAAACGCTATTTCTTCTCATAAAGGATTCCAAATCGGATTAGAATTGCTTAAAATTATTCCTAACCTTGGAAACAAATCCGGTTTTTATAAACTGGGCGTAGATGAGAACTTAGAGCCGGTAATCCCTGAAGAATTTAAGAAAGCCGACACAAGAGACGCATTCATTAAATTTTTAGCACCTGCTCCTAAGGCAAGTTCTGACGAGATCGTTTCTCCAATGGGTGGAATGTTCTATTCCAAGGAAGCTCCTGATCTTCCTCCTATGGTAAAAGAAGGTGAACATTTCAAAGCGGGCCAACCTTTATTCATCGTGGAAGTAATGAAGATGTTCAATAAGATCACTGCTCCATTCTCAGGAACCATCAAAGATGTGATCCTGACAGACAGTGATGGAAAGATCATCCAAAAAGGACAAACTATCTTCAAGATCGTTCCGGACGAGGTCGTTAAGATCGAAACTCCAGAAGAGATCCAAGATAGAAAGAATAAGGTAACTTTCTCTCTTCTTTAACACAAACCTCTGAGATTCTCGTCTGAATTAGCTGGCGAGAATCTCGGCAGGAACATCTTCTAAGGAAAGAATTTTTTCCGCAGCTCCTCTCTCTATCGCCTCTCTTGGCATTCCAAATACAACAGAGCTTGCCTCATCTTGAGCTATTGTCCTTCCGCCTGCTTGTCTGATCTCTAAAAGTCCTGCTGCCCCATCTGCTCCCATACCGGTTAGCAAAAACGCTTTTGCATTACGTCCCACATGTTTTGCAACCGAGTGAAATAATACATCAACCGAAGGTCTATGACGATTTACGAGTGGTCCATCCGTGATCCTTACAATAAATTGAGCTCCACTTCCTACTACTTCCATATGTTTATTTCCTGGAGCAATGAGCGCTATCCCTTCTTGTATTCGATCTCCGTCTTTTGCTTCCCTTACGGTAATTTTGCAGATCTTATCTAGACGATTTGCAAATGCTTCCGTAAATTTTTCAGGCATATGTTGCACGATCACTATACCAGGACTATTTGCAGGAAGGGAAGTAAGAATATCCTCGAGCGCTATCGTTCCACCGGTAGAAGTCCCGATCGCCACGATCCTATCAGTAGTTGCAATTTTTGTAAAATCAAGTCCGTTCGTTTTGGGAGAAGGAGCTAAAATTTGATGTTTCAGTTTTGAAATGGATGCCGAGCGAATACATTCTCCTAAATAAATTGCTGAATCTTCTAAAAAATCCTTTAAACCGATTTTAGGCTTAGTTACAATTCCTACCGCACCTTCTTTCAAAGCAACCCAAGCTGTTTCTGATGATTCTTCCGCGAGAGAGGAACAGATTAAAACTGGAGTAGGGTGGGTATGCATGATCTTTTTTAAAAAGCTAATCCCATCCATTCTAGGCATTTCAATATCCAGAACAATTACGTCGGGCCATCTTTCAGATTTTCCCAGTTTTTCCAAAGCGAATACCGGGTCGGGAGAGGAACCGATCACTTTAATATCCGTATTCATTTCCAGGACTTGTTTGAGTACGGATCGGACTACTGCGGAATCGTCTATAATATATACGTATATCATGTTTTACTGATTTTTAGGATTTTCCATATACACTTCTCCGTCCCAAAGGGAGAAATATATTTTTCGATGGAATTTACCTCCGGTATTGGAAGCGGTTAAATCAATATTCGCTTTACGGACCAAATCTAGGACCGACTCGACATTCTTTTCGCCGATTTCTATAATCTTTTTCACTTCTTCCAATTTATCTTCTTCCGGAGAAAACATAGAAGCTCCGCCAAAAATTTTGCATACGAATCTTCCCGGTCTTTCTCCCAATTTCTGAAATTGTTTTAGGAAAGATTCCAAGGCATCGTCAGCATACTTTGGATGAGGATCTTGGACATTGGAAGGTCTTTTAGGAAGCATGATATGAGCCATTCCTCCCACCTTTGAATTAGGATGCCAAAAACATAATGCAACGCAGGAGCCTAAGAGAGTGCGGATCCTCGTTCCATTCTCCCCCCAATAAAAACCTCCCGGCTGTAGAAAAATGTCCCGAACAATATCCGGTTCCATCTTCAACCCGCAGGAACTACGTTAGCCGCTTCTTCCTTGGTTTCCTCCAATGCGGTCAATTCTTCTACAGTCAATAAGCGGAGAAGGTTGAGTAAAAGAATAAACCCACTGGCTTGTCTTGCCATACCTGCTAGAAAATCCACGCGTATCCTGGAGCCAAATGTAGGAGGAGGTTCAATTTCAGAAGAAGGAATACTCAATACTTCATATACTGCTTCTACGATAAGACCTATGTCCATCCTGGCTCCATTTATTGATTCAGGAACTTCTACGATCACTATACAGGTTCTTTTGTCCGGAGAATGTTTCTTTCTGAAAAACTTATCGCATACATCCAAAACTGGGACCACATTTCCTCTTAGATTGATTACCCCTGGAATAAAAGTGGGCATCATGGGAACTGTAGTCACATGAGTGTATTCCAAAATTTCTTTTACGTTCAGAAGTCCTATTCCGAACGTTTCCTCTCCGATCTTGAAAGTTAAATACTGATTGTCCTCGAAAGTGCTCACGATCACACCTCAGTATTTTTCAAATTTAGGTTTATCTGGAATACTTACGGTTCTAACAGCTGCTAAACTTTTGGCTCCGTTCCCTGTTGTTTCCCTTCCCTGAGATTCCTTGCTTAATCGGAAGAATAAGACGGATTCTCTTAAGGATTCCGCTTGGCTATTCATCTCTTCCGCAATCGCAGCTAACTCCTCGGAAGCAGAAGCATTCTGCTGAGAAACCTGATCCAACTGTCCCATAGCTTTATTGATCTCAACTACACCCGAAGCCTGTTCTTCACTAGAAGCTGTGATCTCCTGCACTAAATCTGCAGTTTTTCTAATATTCGGAACAATCTCGTTAATGAGTTTGCCTGCTTTTTCTGCGATCGCCACTGAAGACACAGCAAGTCCTGAAATCTCATTTGCTGATTTTTGGCTTCTTTCTGCTAACTTCCTAACCTCGGATGCTACTACAGCAAATCCTCTTCCATGTTCTCCCGCTCTTGCGGCTTCAATTGCTGCGTTCAGAGCGAGTAGGTTCGTTTGATAAGCAATATCCTCGATGATTGAAATTTTTTCTGCAATCTGTTTCATTGCAGCTACAGTTTCAGTTACCGATTTACCCCCATCTTCTGCATCTTTAGAAGACTGGCTTGCGATCTGTTCTGTCTGTTTGGAATTGCTTGCGTTTTGATCGATAGAGGCTGTCATTTCTTCCAAAGAAGAAGTAGTCTGTTCCACGGAAGCAGCTTGTTCGGACGCACCTTGGCTAAGTGAATTTGCGGTAGAAGAAACTTCTCCGGCTGACCCAACCAAACTTCCTGCTTTCATGACGATATCTCCCATGATCTCATTCAGTTTATCTACTGTAGTATTTCCATACTCTTTCAATTTTCCGAATGTTCCGAAGTATTCATTCTCTATCTTAGAAGTAAGATCTCCATTCGCTAATCTTTCAAGAGCATCTACGACCTCTGTAAGTCCGGTTTCACTAACCTGTAAGAAAGAATTGATACCTTCTCCCAAACTTCTAAAGAAACCTTCTTTTCCTTCTAATCTTACCCTAGTTTTGAAATCACCTTTTGCCGCGGCACCTACTATCTCTTCGATTTCTTTTTGAACAGCAAGTTCAGTTGTGATATCAGACCATTCTACTACTGCTCCTAATCTTTGTCCTTCTGAACTTAAGATAGGATTTGCGATTAGATTAAATGTTCTGCCACTGATCACGATCGAAGATTCATAGGTGGTATTCAAATTACCTACAAGGTTTCTTTGATGGGCAGGGTTTTTATGGAAAGTATCGATATTAGTTCCAAGTAAACTTTGCAAATTGAAAGATGCTAATTGTTTTCTAATATCTCCTTCGCTGTTTTGGAACATCTTGTATACTGCCTTATTCATATACTTGATATTAAAATCGTTATCAGCGATCATCACGTTGGTAGATGCATTATCTAACGCAACCTTGATACGTGTTAATTCGTCATTTTCCAATTTGCGAGCTGCTGCGACTTTTTTCTGCTCGGTCACATCAGACCATTCTACTACTGCTCCTAATCTATCTCCATTGTCAGTGAGAATCGGATTCGCAATTAGGTCGAAACTTCTTCCTCCGATTTCTATACTTGATTTGAAAGTATTCGTAAAGGAAGCGAGTATTCCTCTTTGGTGAGCAGGATTTTTATGATAAGAATCTATATTCGATCCAAGCAGTTTGTTTAAATGGAAGTTGGTAAGTTGTTTTCTAATATCAGTTTCACCAATCTCAAACATCTTCACGATTGCTTTGTTCATATATTTGATATTCAGATGGGTATCAGCAATCATGATGTTTGTGCTCGTATTATCCAAGGCAACTTTGATACGAGTTAGCTCCTCATTCTCTTGGCGTCGGACCTCCAATAATTTCTTTTGTTCGGTAACATCTGCCCATTCTACCACCGCGCCTAGTCTATCTCCGGATTCTGTTAGGATTGGATTCGCAATCAGATCGAAACTTCTTCCACCAATATCAATATTAGAACGGAATGTTTGGTTCAGATCTTTTAGGATATTCCGTTGGTGGGCAGGGTTCTTATGATAGCTATCAATATTAGAACCCATTAAAGACTCCATTCTGAATTGGCTAAGTTGTTTTTTAATATCTTCTTCAGCATTTCCGAACATCTTGCGGATGGACTTGTTCATGTAAGTGACCTTTAAATTTTGGTCCGCCATCATGATATTTGTAGTCACATTGTCCAAAGCAGTCTTGATCCGAATGAATTCCTCAGAATCAAAACTTCCAGTACTAACAATACTTCCGGAAGAGAAAGGTTTTAGGTAAATCACAAGAGCAGGCAAGAGAAGGGTCCCAAATATAGCGAACAGGAAATGATAATATACAGGGGCTTCTTTCTGGACAGGAACAGAAAGAGAAGACTTATTCTTTTCCCAATCGGATTTTAATTTTTCTAATTTAGGAAGTGAATTTTCAGAAACCAGATTTAGGAAATTTTCTCTAGCATCTTTTGCTTGAATCCCCAAAATACCTTTTGCAGCCAGAATACTTTCTTGTAATGCTTCCAAATCCTTTTGTAATTGTTGCAAATCATTCGGATCCTTCAATTCGGATGAAAATCCTTTTAGATCAGTTGAAAGAGAACTTTGGATTGTTTTTAGATTTTCCAATCGAGAAGAAATAGATTCTTTGCTTAAACCGGGAATAAATAATGAATACAGTCCGGATTCATAATCCTTTAGTTCTGAATGTATCGTTTCAGAGGAGACCGAATTTTTACCTGAGGATCCAGATTCGAATCCATGATCATACAAATAACTCCAACCTGCTGATCCGAATGTAAGAACTATTCCTAACAATAAAGACCAAACAAGTACGCTTAATTTTAATTTACCCTGTCCCATAAAATTTACCTTTATAAATTAATTATTTCCTTTGTTATTATAATATTCGCTCAACGTGCGAATGTTCTATCTCTCAGATTGGTTCTTTGGATTTTCAGTAGGGAATGAAGTCCAGGCACGTCCAAAATGAACGCAATCTTTCCTGTCCCTAAAACGGAGGTACCACTAATACATTGGATCCCCTTGAATATTTCATTCAAAGGTTTGATTACAGATTGGATCTCGCCTAATAGATCATTTACTAGGATCCCAAAATTTCTACCGTCATGTTCTAAAACGAGAACGTTCTTTCTTCCTTCATCCGGATCTGGCAGACCTAAAAATCTTCCTAAATGAAGAATTGGGAGGACTTCTCCCCTTAAATTGATGGAACCTGCAATTTCTTCAGGAAGAAGTTGCAATTCAGACTCCATTGTTTCTCTTACCCAGTCCATTGGTACTACGAAGTAAGAATCGCAAGACCTAACCAAGAATCCGTCTATGATAGCGAGCGTAAGAGGAAGTCGGATGGAGAACACAGAACCTTTTCCGAATTCGGATTGTACATTCACTGATCCCCTAAGAGATTCTATATTGCGAAGTACTACATCCATTCCAACACCTCTGCCGGAAAGGCTAGTAACGGATTCTGCAGTGGAAAATCCCGGCTGGAAAATAAGATTAAATATTTCTTGTTCGTTTAATACTTGGGCAGGATCGATCAGGCCTTTTTCGATTGCCTTCTGTCTGATTTTTTCATGGTTGATCCCTTTGCCATCGTCCGAGATCTCAATCGAAATACTTCCTGTGGAATGAGAGGCTTGGATCTTTAATTTTCCTCTTTGCGATTTTCCAAGATTTGCTCTTTCTTGGCTGGGTTCTATTCCATGATCTAAAGCATTTCTTAATATATGAACGATTGGATCATTTATTTTTTCGATTACTGAACGATCTAGTTCCGTTTCTCCGCCTAAAATTTCGAAATCCACTTCCTTTCCAAGTTCCAAGGAAATATCTCTCACTGTTCTTCTATACTTTTCAAACAGTTCTCCGATAGGCACCATTCTAAGTGCCATTGCAGTTTCTCTGATCTCTCCAACGAGTCTGGATAATATTTCAGCGGATTCGTTTAAGTCTGAATCTTCCTTATCTGCAAGTAAACGTCCTAAACTTGCCTCAGAGATAATCAATTCTCCTACAAGATTTACGAGTTGATCTACTTTCGCAGAGTCGATACGTATCAGTTTAGGAACAATTTGAGTTGTTTGTGTTTTTTCTAATTCCGACTTTTTGGAAGGTGTTTGTTCTTTAGAGGTTTCTGAAGAAGGGATCGAATTTGACGTTTGAAAACGTAAGCCCTGTAATTCCAAAACCTTGAAATATTCTTCTCTTTTACAAGGGATCTCGTTTGCAATTGTATGAAATAATTCTTCGGAAGAATTTGGAGGAATAATTCTTAAAAACGAAGAATCCTTTACAAAAGAGAAAACGGATTCCAAGTCCTTTTTTTCCGAACTTGACTTGAGTTGGACCTCATAACCTAAATAACAATTTTCTGAGTCCCAATTATTCCAATCCGGTAGTTTTGTCTTATATACATATAAGTATTGGATCTCTCCGACTGTTCTAAGATATTTCAAAAATGAAAATGGATCCATTCCATCTTTAAATATATTTTCTCCCGGAAAGAATGTGATTTGCCAGTAAGAGTTAACTGACCCCGGTTTTTCGGACTTATCAGTAGCCACATCACTTGCCGGATTTTTAATTTCTTTTTTTTCAGAAGTTTTGCCTGTAAATGCTTGGGCCTCCCTTATGATCTTTACATGTTCAGCTTCCAGTGCTGCGCTTAATTCTTTTCCTGGGATTGGATCTTCTACAATTCGTTTTAAATGATCTATCGCTCTCAGCAGAAAATCTATCTTGGCTGGATCTAATTCCGTTTTTCCGGATCTAGCCAAATCAAGTAATGTTTCTAACTCGTGAGAACATTCTTCTATGGATTCATAGCCGAACATTCCTGCGGTTCCTTTTACAGTATGGACAGAGCGGAACATGGAGTGAATTGCTTCTCCATCAATTTCTCCTTTTTCCATCCGAAGAAGATACAATTCTGCTCCGGATAATAATTCCAGGGATTCTTGTATGAATGCTTCTTTGATCTCTGAAAGATCCATCACACCTTCTCCAATCCGTAAGCAAATTTAAAGGAAGAAGAATCTTTTTTGGAAATTCGGATACGGTCCTGAAAAAATCCGACCAACCCATATAAATCAAAATATTCTAATAAACAGTTTGGATGATTTAAAATAGCAAGGTCCCAGGATGTATGTAAGGAATTTTTTTTGAGTAAAATTAAGGACTGAACAAAACTTGAATCAACTTTTTCCAAAGCAGAGGTATCTATCTCGATTCGGATCGGATTTTTATCCAAAAGAGATTGAAGTTTTAACTTCCAATCAGAAGCATAATAAATAGAAGCTTCTCCAGAAAGATCCAAATGAAAGATCGGTCTGGAATTCTTTTGTCCGAGTTCAGATACTTTAATTTCCAAAGACATAAAATTTCCCGACTATACGAGTAAAACCTGGATCGTTTTCAAAAGTTCTTCCGGAGAAAAAGGTTTAGTAAGCCAAGCTTTTGCCCCTGCTTTTAAACCTTCGTTTTTCAATTCGTCTTGGGATTCAGTTGTAAGCATGATGATCGGAACAAATTTATGATTCGAATCTTCTTTGATCGCCTTTACAAAAGATATACCGTTCATGTTCGGCATATTCATGTCGCTTACCACTAGATCCACTTTTCCTTCCTTCAATTTCTCCAGACCTTGTAGTCCGTCTTCTGCTTCTATAACGGAAAAAGAAGCCTGAGAAAGATGGAGGGTAAGTATCTTTCGGAACACGGCTGAATCATCCACGATTAAGATTTTTTTCATATTCTCCTTCTTGTCATTCTCATTGAATTGGTAATAATAATTCGCTCATTACACAGAGTCGCACCTGTTCGCCGGTATGATCCTTTGCATTATGAATAAAGAATAAACCGTTATGCTTTCTGAGTATCTGGTCTACTGCAGTGAGCCCTAGACCAAGACCGAATTTTTCTAAATGGGATACACTTTCTACCGGTGGATGTATACGGAAGAATGGTTGCAAAACAAGGCTCTCATGTTTTTCGTCCACACCTCCATAGGGTCTTTCATCTACTATATTCTTTACGACTACGCAGAAATAACCTTGGTTAATACTGGTAAATACTTCTAAGGAAGTTTTGGAGGCGCAGTATTTGTATGCATTTAAGATCACTTCCTCCAAAGCGAGAAGGAAGAGATCTACTTCAATATCCAACTCCACTTCTTTTTTCAGAACAGGCAAAGCAAGTCTCAGACCTTTCTTCTCCAGATAAGGGATGATGAATTCAGCGGAGTGTTTGATTTTCTCCACTAATTCGGATGCTTTGATCTTCTTCTTTTCCAGATTTTGATTAATGATCTCTAGTAACTGAGTAAGACCTTTGAGCAGATTTTTGGTAATTTCTTGGTTTTCGATAACCAAGTTCATCATACTTTTATTAATTAGATAATTATCACCATCTTCTTTCATTTCAGTCTTGATCATGTCCAAAAGACTGATGATCGCACCTATCCCCGATCCTTGGGAAAGCGAAGTCTGCAAAGAATGTATGGAAGATTTTTCCCAGGATTCGTCTCCCGCTTTTCTTCTTGTTTCCTTATAAGTCAGCCATTCTAGTTGGTTTCTGAGTTTTAGACTTTCCGCTTCTAAAATTGCCGCTTCGCTTGCCTTTAGAAAACGGTAATCCACAGCCTTACTCAAAGCTTTATGAAATTGGTCTGGAAGGATAGGCTTGATGATATAATCGAATACACCCAACTTCATCACTTCAATCACGGTCTCAGTGGAATCGATTGCGGTTTGGACAAGTATGGTGGCGTCCGGTTGGAATTCCTTCAATCTTTGGATGAAAGTAGGGCCATCCATAACAGGCATCATAAGATCGACTATATAAAAAGAATATTTATTTGCTTTCGCCATCTCCAATGCTTCTTCTCCATTAGAAGCGGATTGGTATTGTATCCCGAACTCATCGCAAAGCGCCTCGAGCATCAGCGTATTCTCTAACTTATCCTCGACTATAAGTATTGGATCGCGGACTATACTTTTTCTCTCCAGTTTACTTTTGGATAATGAACTCGTAGAGTTAGTCATGGATTTGGTCCGCCAATTCTTCTAATACTAATTTTAATTCGTCCAAGGAGATTGGTTGGGATAAAACGAAGTCAAAATTCTCCTTGGAATATTTTTTTTCAAAATCTTGAGTTTCTTCCGGAAGAATAAGAATTGTTTTCCAAATTTCCGATATTCTTTCCTGTAGAGGTAAATTAGAATCTTGGAATAGAACGATCTTCTTATCTTTTCGAAGTTCTTTAAACAGTAATGGTTGATTTTGTTTTTTAAAAAAATGGGTGAGAAGTTCTGCGTTTTTCTGATTGGATAATTCCAATTGAATAAAACAGAAATTTTTTAATTTGTCAGGATAAGCTCCTGCAAAGTTTTTCCTCGGTTTAAATTGTTTGGGAGTTTGCTCTAGTATGGGAAGATTCAAATAGAAAGTCGTTCCGATACCTTGTTGGCTTTTGACGGAAATACTTCCCCCATGTGCCTCCACTAACTTTAGAACGATAGAAAGTCCAAGTCCGGTTCCTTCTGTATCTCTGGATTTTGAATTTCTGACCTGATAGAATGCATCGAAAATCTTTTTCTGGTCCGCTTCCGGTATACCAATACCAGTGTCTGTGATCTCTATTAACCAATCTTTTCCATCTCTCTTGATTGAAAGATAGATGGAACCTTGTTCTGTTGTGAATTTAACTGCGTTTCCAACCAAATTCAAAAAGATCTGTCGAATTCGTTTTGGGTCTCCCCAGATCATAGAAACAAGTTCTTCAGTATCATTCCAAACTAAATGGATATGTTTTCTTATAAGTTCAGGCTCTAAGAACTCTACTACCTGTTCCAATTCCTTTCTAAGATCCATTTCAGAAAAGTAGAAGGAGGATTTTCCGGCATTCAGTTTTGAAAGTTCTAGAATATCATTAATTAAACCTAATAGATGTAATCCTGATTTATGGATCAGATCCAAATATCTTCTATCGTTAGAACTTTCATCTTCGATTTTGATTAATTTTGAAAGTCCGATGATCGCATTTAGGGGAGTACGAAGTTCATGGCTCATATTGGCGAGAAAATCACTTTTAGCTGTACTTGCAGCTTCCGCCTTTTCTTTTTGAACAGAAAGTTCTTTGGTCCTCTTGATTACTGTTTCTTCTAGATTTTCTTTATGGATCTTTAGCTCTTCTAAGATGGACATTCTTTCCAGATAGAAACCTAGAAGGTCTACGAATGTGCGAAAGGTAAATTTTTCCTCTGGACCTAATTCATGTTGGAAGAATTCCATTCCCAGAAATCCGAACCAATCTCCGGACATCCTGATAGGAAATAGAAAGAAAGTATCAGTCCTTCTTCCTTGGTAGAAGGATTTTTCAGAATCAAGAAGATCGGCAGCACGAAATTCTATTATATCATTTCTGAGAAGGTATGGTTTCCATCTGGCAAACTTTGTAGAGAGTGAAATTTCAGGATAAGTTTCAGCAAGAGTTGCGCTTGAATACGGACTTTTGATCTCCGCTTGTAAAGCAAGTACATCCGGGTTTGCTGTTTTCTTATATAAGTAGATCCTTTCAGCCTCTACCAATACTAAAAAATGTTCGATAGCCCTTTCTATAGTAAAACTTTCATGGGTTGTGTTCAATAAGATCTGAGAAGCCGCGGTAAGGCCCATTTCGGACCTGAGCCTTTTCGCGGTTAATTCTTCTCTTCTGATTTTCTCGCTAATATCTCTCTGGATAGATAATAAATTCGTAATATTTCCATCTTGGTCCTTTACCGGAGAAACTTTCCATTCTGAATGATATTTGGTACCGTCTTTTTTATAATTAATCGTGGAAGAAGAGTAGGAGTCTCCACGCAATAAGCAATTTTTAAGATTTTGTAATATTCTTCTGTCGGTTTCTTTGCCAAATAAAATTTTAGGAGAACCTCCTATCAACTCCTCGGCTCTATAACCAGTTAGCTCGCAGAATGCTGGATTTACGAAGACAATAGATGGTCCGGTCTCATCTAGAACAGCGTCTGTAACGAGAATTGCGTCCGAAGTTTGGGAAACGATAATTTGAAAAAGTCCGATTTCTGTGTCGAACCGTAGATCTTCCCCGACCATATAGGCCAGAGAATTTAAGCGAAAATAAACTTAATTCAACCATTTTAGCGGAAAATTCCACAAAAATGACTTATTATGGCGCAAATTATTCAAATTCGTGAGATCTGAGACATAATCAACTTGTCGAAGTGACTACATCAAAAGATTCGCAGGTAATTTGAAGCTCATAGAATCCTCTCTTGAGCCAGGGAAAAGATCCAAAATTGCCTGCGGGTAAAATTGTATAAGTTTAGAAATTATCTCATCCACCAATATCTGAGGCGTGGAAGCTCCAGCAGTGATACCCAGGATCTTGATCCCTGAATTTGCTATATAATCTTTATTTAATTCTTCGAGAGAACTGACTTTGAAAGAGGAAGGTTTGGACTTTTGGGCTAATTGTAAAAGCCTAAGCGAATTGGAACTATTATCTGCTCCGATCACCATCATTGCATCAATCGCTTCCATCATGGAAGAAACTGCTTCTTGTCTTTCTGTGGTTGCGTAGCAGATATCGTCTTTGGCTGGGTGTTCTACGCTTGGGAATAATTCTGCAATCTTCTCCACCACTAGTTTGGTGTCTGCCACTGATAAGGTGGTCTGCATAAGATAGGTGATTGGTTTATTAACGTCCAATCTTCCGACCAATTTTTGGACATCTTCAGGGGATTCTACTAAGAACATCCGGGCTTCTCCCATAGTTCCTATCGCTTCGTCATGTCCTTGGTGACCAATATAGATGATTTGGTGAGAGTCTTTATATCTGCGCGCTTTTCTGTGAACTCTGGTGACCAAAGGGCAGGTCGCATCCCCGATCTTCATACCTCTACGTTTTGCTTCTTCTACCACTTCCGGAGAAACTCCATGAGCTGAGAAAACGACTGTAGAACCGTCCGGTGCTTCGCCTAATTCGTTAATAAATTTGATGCCTCTTTTTTTCATATCTTCCACGACTCTTCGGTTATGAACGATCTCTTTGCGGACATAGATCTGTTCCTCGGAATTCGACTGGACCTGTTCCACGTAGGAAATTGCGTATTTGACCCCCGCACAGAAACCGCGGGGATTCGCTAGATAGATTTTTTCAAGCATCTGCTTTCAGACTCTGGTGCCTCCCGAAAGAGGCAAGCATTTTCGTGCGAAAACCTTCTCCAATAGGGCAAAAGCGACATATACACTATCAGGAGGAAGGGATCTTTTATCTATTCGGGGAAGAAAAAAGTATCTCTTCCAATTTCAGGATCTTCCCGATTTTCAAGGGGAAGAGGTCAAGGAAGACCTCTAGGAAAATCAAATTCTCTCTTAGGAGAGATTCGGATTCAAGGAGGAACCGAATGATTATTAACCACAATATCAGTGCCATCTTCGCTCACAGAACTTTGAAGTTCAATAGCGAAAGCATGAACAAAGACATCGAAAAGTTGTCTTCCGGTATGAGAATCAACCGTGCAGGTGATGATGCATCCGGTTTGGCCGTGTCTGAAAAAATGAGGACACAGGTTGGAGGTTTGCGCAGGGCGGAACAAAACACTGAAGACGGTATGTCTTTGATCCAAACAGCAGAAGGGTATCTGCAAGAAACCCATGAAGTTGTTCAAAGGATCCGTGTGCTTGCTGTGCAAGCTGCGAACGGTATTTATACCGAAGAAGACCGTCAACAAATACAAGTAGAAGTATCTCAGTTGGTCGACGAGATCGACAGGATTGCTTCTCAGGCCGAGTTCAACAAAATGAAACTCCTTACTGGAGCTTTTGCTCGTTTGAACCCGACCGCAAGTATGTGGTTCCACATGGGTGCTAACATGCACCAAAGAGAAAGAGTGTATATCGAAACGATGAACACTGCGGCTCTGGGCTTAAGAAACCCGACCGTTCTGACTTTCATCTCTCTTTCTACGGCGGGAAAAGCGAACTCCGTAATCGGACTTGCTGACGATGCTCTTAGATTAATTTCTAAACAAAGAGCTGACTTGGGAGCTTATTACAACCGTCTGGAACATGCTGCTAAGGGACTCATGAACGCTTATGAGAACATCCAAGCGGCTGAATCGAGAATTCGTGACACTGATATGGCTGAGCAAATGACCAGCTTTACCAGATATCAAATTCTGACTCAAGCTGCTACTGCGATGCTCGCTCAGGCGAACATGAAACCGCAAACCGTGCTCCAGCTATTGAAGTAATTCAATAGCTAACCTGCCGGTTTGACTAGGTAGTATTCCGGCAGGGGAGCTGGCTTTAAGCTAATGTTGGTTCTTTCGACGGGACCACGGATTTATATTTATTATAAATCGCCGTACGACTCTGAAGCCTAACTTCTCGTAAGCGAAAGTTAGGCTTTTTTTTATCCTCATTGTATAAGCTGTAATATAACCCGCAAGATCCAAACCAAGCCTGAATTTTTATCCGATTTGTAACTGAACGCGAATCCTGATTTTTAGTTTTAGAATGCAGAGGTGCTTTCGTTTCTTTTTCTGGAATAGGGAAGTTACCACTTCCAAGGAAGATTCGTTTGTTAATGCGAAATTGGTTTTTACCTCTTACAATTCTTGTTTATCTGAGTTTGTTACTATTTGGCTTAGGAAGTTTTTCTCTTATCGATTGGGATGAGAATATTTACGGTGCAGCGTCGAAATCTATGCTGGAGACGGGAGAATATTTTAAGATCCAAGTAAACGGGCAAACGTTCAGTGAAAAACCTCCATTCTTCTTTTGGCTAACGAATCTATTTTATAAAATTTTTGGACTTTCGGAATTTTCAACAAGACTTCCTTCCGTTTTTAGCGGAATACTTTCCTTTTTAATCTTAGTCCGGTTTGGAACTCTTTTACATTCAAAAAAGTTCGGATATGTTTGGGCATTATTATATTCAGCTTCTCTTTTGCCTCTTTTACTTTCCAGAACTGCCTATATAGATCATCTATTCAATACATTCATTTTAGCTTCTGTCCTTTCTTTGTATATATATGAAACAAAGGAGAAGGGGGATTTTCGTTCAAGAGCGATCTGGATCATCTCGGCAGCATTCTTTGGCGGAGTCGCTGTTTTGACAAAAGGTCCTTTAGGTTTAGCCATTCCACTTTTTATATTTGGTGTAAATAGGCTCTTAGATAGAAACTTTAAGATCAGGGTCTTCGATTTTGTTTTGTTCGGCTTAGTTTCTATAGCTGTATTAAGTTTTTATTATCTCACAAACTATATATTATACGGAAATGAATTCCTGGTCCAATTTTTCGATTTCCAAAAGAAACTACTGACCAAGTCTTTAGAATCGCATACCGGGCCTTGGTTTTATCATTTTATCGTAATGTTTATTGGATTTTTCCCATGGACAGTGCTGCTCTTCCCGGCAGCAAAGAACTGGAGAATGTTTGCTGATCCTAAAATTTCCAGAATTTCCCGGTATTTTGTAGTTTGGTTGGGAGTTGTTCTACTTATCTTTTCGATTGTACAGACCAAATTACCTCATTATTCTTCTTCCATTTATTTTCCTTTATCCTTCTTTTCTGCATCCCTGATCTTAGAAAAACCTGGGATCTTGAGATCGAGTACATTCTCATTTTCCTTTTTGGGAATTGGTTTGGTTGTAGGTGTTATCTTTCTACTTCTACCTCAGATTTCGGAATATTCTAGTTCATCCATGGGGATCGGAAAAGAGCTAATACCATCTTTCAATTTATGGGATTCGTCTGCTGGATTCGTTCTACTATTAGGAATTCTGGCCGGATTTGTTGGCCTACAATTATTCAGAAAAGGAAAGGAAGAAGGAAAAAATCTTTTCCTTGTTTCTTCCTGGGTTTCCATGTTGCTCTTTATTGGAGCTTTATCATCTACGATCACTCCTAAGATCATTTCATTTCTGCAAGATGGAAATCTCCGTCTTTATGATAAAGCGGAGAAGTCGGGAAATCCAATCGTATATTATAAATATCTTTCCTTCTATCCTATGTTCTATAGGGAAAAGAAAATCCATATGATGGGAAGTTATAAATTCAAAGACGAAACATTACTATTGGATTCCAAGGAAAAACTTTCTATTATATGCAATCGAAATAGTATATTTGAGTTAGTGTTAACATATCCAGAGAGAAGTTTCCGGGAAATTTCTGCTGAAAGTGGAATTGTGCTTTTGGACTCTTCTCCCAAGTAACGAATGAATGTCTGCATGAAATGGACAGAGGAATACGGAATCTACGTTCCAAATTTTTAAGTGTAAGATTTAGATTGCGAAAGAGGCCATTATGTGATATATAGGATGGCGGTTCTCCCACTGGCCACTCCCCACCACCCAAGATTCAGGGTGGGGGCGATCCATCCCCCGTTGGAGTTCCTACAGAAATTTAAATCTTCCCGCTCGCAATCGTCTTCTTATTTTCATCATTTCTCGGTAGAACACTAGGAATGATCATCTGTTTTCGAGATGAGGCTTCCATTTCGAAACGGATCAATCTCAATTCAAAATTCGTTCTTTGGATTTTAGATACCGTATGTAAAACGAGTCCGATCGCTATTTGTATCCAAGAAAATAACATCAAGCCTGTTGCGAGCACAGCCAGAGGAACATGATACACATATTTGTATTCAATATAATCTATAACCGGAGGAGTTCCTGCAATTAGGGATAAAATCCCCGAAATCACTGAAAAAAACCCAAAAAAATGCATCGGTTTATAATCTTTAAAGATCCATAATATATTCTTCACTACCTTATATCCATCTCGAATGGTATTCAATTTGGAAAAACTTCCAGCAGGTCTATCTTTATAAGGAATGGAAATTTCTTCGAATCTAAACCTTTTATCCAAAGCATGTAAGGTCATTTCGATTTCAATTTCGAAACCGGATGTTAAGATTGGATAATTTTTTACAAATCTTCGAGAGAATACTCTGTAACCGCTCATCGGATCTTTAAGTTTTGTTCCGAATAAAAAGTTGATCAATGTAAGAACGAGTTTGTTTCCAGTAGAATGAAATCTTCTCTTATTCTCCCTTCCGTAATCTCCTTCACTCAAACGATCTCCCACGAGCATGTCCAAATCTTTTTCCTTTAAAGTTTGTAACATAGAATGAATTTTGGAAGCAGGGTATGTCAGGTCCGCATCGCACATGATATAAATTTCCGCATCAACCTTTGTGAATGCAGTTCTAATAGCATTTGCTTTTCCTTGCCTTCTTTCGAAGATTACTTCCCCCGAGATCGAATGTTCCGCTAAAACGTTCTTAGAAATCTCAGAGGTCCGATCCTTGGAGTTATTATCTACGATAACAAAATATGCATTTGGAATCTCCTTATAAAATTCCAAAATGGTTTTTTCTATTGTAAGTTCTTCATTATATGCGGGAAGGACCAGTACGAGACGAAAAAGTTTCATTCTAAAAGAGAGTTCGTATATGTTTACTTGTAGAAGCATCCAGAATTTGCTTCCTCTCTGTTACAGATCGATGAATCCAAAACAATCCGTATTTGAAATCGTATACAAGTTGTAACATTCTAAATGCAGAATTCTAGTTTTCGCTGGGAGCCTAATTTATGTACTAGCGATAGAATGAAAAGAAGTAGGATAATCTTCTTAGTTTCTATCTTTCTCGGGGTTTTATTACTCGGAAATTTGCTCACCTGGGCGATTTTCAGAAGTGAGACTTTTAGGTCGTCTGTCAATTGGGAGAAATATTCCAATCCATACAAAAGAAATACCAATCTTAAATTTCAAAAGACTGGGATACATTTACATACCAATCGTACTTGGTTCACTCCTGGCAGAAATTCTCCGGAAGAGATCGAAACAGTCTACGCAGCAAATGGTTATAAAATTTTAGGCTTCACCGATTATGAAAGGGTTACCAGTCCAGATTCTCCAAAACTTGCTCAGATCAAAGGATTTGAGTGGGGAACTAATCTTAGAAAAAGACATTTCAGTGTGTTAGGGTTAGAAGACGCAAGTTACGATCTATTTCCTCTTTACGCAGATCCGGAAAACCTACAATGGGTGATCGATAAACTCGAATCTAAAAACGGTTTCGTAGTGATCAATCATCCACTCTTGAATGAATCATTTCCTTTAAAACTTTTAACTCAATTAAAAGAATACGATGCGTTAGAAGTGATGAGCCCTTTTGGTGATATTCCTAAATTTTGGGATAAATTATTAAGTGAAAAACATCCTTCTTTCTGCATGGCTTCCGACGATTTACATTATCTTCCGAGAGAAGAATACTTAAGAGTTAAAACTTCCGGAATTCCAAACTGGAGAGACCTAAGTTCTGAAATTTATAAACAGGAAGGGGAATCTTTAATGAGATACCTTCTTGTAAATACGGATAGCCTGGACGAAAAAGAAATTCTTCGTTCCCTGAAAGAAGGAAATTATCTCTGTGTTCGCAAGATGGAAAGAAGTTTAGCGGAACCTAAACTAGGTCCTTTAGGACTTAATTCGGAAAATGAGATCCATTTTGATTTCGAGGATACTCCTATCAGCGTTGACTTCATTGGACAAAATTCAGAAATCCTTTCTCATACTTCTTATCAAAATAAGGGTTCTTATAGACTGAAACCTACGGATCTATATGTGAGAGTGCAGGTGATCTATCCAACTGCAATCATTCTGAGTAATCCGTTTTTTCAGAAACATTAGAATTTCCTTGACTTTTTCAGAAATTATACAGTCAGATAGAGAAAGGCCATGCGTTTAGTATCTAAAAAGGCAATCGGGTCAATATTAGCGATTGGGTTTCTTCTCCAAATCGCTTGTATATCCGTTTATAGCCTGACTGGAAATTGTCCGGTCAGTATGTCCTATCTCGGAAAACAAAAGGAAACTTCTAAAGTTCCTCCCTGCCATAAATCCGAAAAATCAGAACAAAAGAGTGAATCCTCTTCCAAGGAATGTTGTCCTAAAGAGAATACTATTGCTTCTTTGGATCTTTCTAAACTTTTGAATTGGGAAAAATTAGGATTAAATAAAGTCCTAATCTTTTTGTTTATTTCGGAACTGAATTCTCCGCAGATCGTATTAGAAAACGTCATCCTGGACGATTCTTATATTCCAATCCCGTCTTCTCATTCTTTTAGCTTAAGCACTCTTCAAGTTTTCCTTATTTAATCCATATTTTCTCCCTTTAATCTTTAGGAGGAAATATGAACGCAAGACTTATTGTCTTAATATCAATTTATACATTATTTTCATCCGCTATAAATGCGGAAAAAAAGAGTCTGGAAGAAATATTGGATGTATTAGTAAAAGAACATCCTGAATCCAAATCATTAGCTGGACTTACCCAGGCTCATAAATCCCATTCCGATGCAACCGGTATATTACCGGATCCTAAAATAGGAGTCGCATTCAGGAATTATCCTACTCGAGGAGGTTATTCTACTTCAGACCGAGCTTTGGATACACCTACAATGACTGGGATAGAATTATCCGTATCCCAAGAGTTTCCTTTCCCGGGAAAATTGAGTACCGAAAAAAGAATCTCAAAACTTATGCAAACTGAGTCAAACTTTGCTTATCAAGCAGGAGTGAATCGGATCTTGGGAGATTTTTTTAGTCGATTGAACAAATATAAATATTCTGAAAAGAAGAAGGCAATCAACGAGAGAATATTGACCCTACTTGGTGCCCAAAAGTCCATTAGTGAAAACTCATATTCGTATGGGGAAAACACTTTATCGGGAGTATTAAAGGCTACTGTTGCCAAAACGGAAGCAATTGAAAAAGAAACAGAATATACGACCCAATTGAAAGACCTGAAGTCTCAGCTCGAATACTATCAGATTTCTGATAAAATTACCTTCTCCGATCTATATTCTATAGATTTGGATTCATTTTTAGAAAATAAAAATGACGAATTAGAAGCGCTGATTGTTGCTCAAACTTCGTTGATCGAAGATTCACCAGAATATAAGATCCAAGCAGAAGAAGAAAAACGTTTAAAGGAACAGGCAAAACTTACTAAGTATTCTCTTGCCCCCCAAACAGAAGTTTTTTTCTCCTACATGAAACGTAGATCCCAAACCTTCGCATTGGACCAAGGGCCTTTAAATTACGGGCTTATGGATACAACCGAATATAGAGGAGATCTTTTTAGTTTTGGAATGAATATGAAAGTTCCGGTTTGGTCCGCTCTCAAGTGGAACTCGATCACTGGGGAAACGGAACATCTTGCAGAAGTAGGTAAAGACTCCGTAGAAAAAACAAGAGTGCAAATGCTTTCCGAATTGAACAGAAATCTGGCTTTTATCAAAGGAGTTTCTAACCAAATTCGTTTGGTAGAAAAAAGACTGATCCCGGAACTGGAAAAATCTGCGAGAGCAGGTTCATTTCAATATGCCTCAGGAAAGGTAAACGTTCAGGATACACTTCTTGCTCAAACAGAGATCCTAAACACGAAAATACGTTTAGAAGATCTAAAAGAACGTAAGAACGAATCTATTTTGAATACATTGAAACTTCTAAGTTTTATCTATAAAGATAACAAAACTCCGGAACATGATAAACATAACTAAGGTTAAACAAATGAAGAAACTACATTATCTATTTTTAATTCTCATCCTGACCACAGGAGATCTATTTTCTCATGAAGGAAAGGAAACGTTCGTTCTGAGAGAAGTTGCCAAGATCCATTCTTCAATCTATTCCGAAACTGCAGGGAATATAGATGTACAAAAACTGGTACAATTTTTGAAAGAAGATGCGGATCATAAGAAGGATACTGAAAAATTTAGGAAAGCTTTACCGATTGCAGAAGAATTGGGTAAAACTACGGAACTTTCTAAAAAGAGGGAATTATTCGAACGATTATCTAAAGAATTGGAATCGATTGTTGGCCATCACGATAAATCCGGAGTTTCCGTTTTTTATTGTCCAATGCTTAAAAAGAAATGGCTGGCTTCCGGTAAAGAGATCAAAAATCCATACGATTCTAAAATGAAAAATTGCGGAGAGATCGTCAATGAAGCCAAATGATCTTTCTACTTATTTTTCTGCAGGATTACTCGGAAAACTTTTAGCCGTTTTGATAGTCGCGGCTTTTATAGCAGACTGTTCTTCTAAAAAGGACATCTACTATTGTCCGATGCATCCCCATTACACTTCTGATCGTCCCGGGAACTGTCCGATCTGCAATATGGATTTGGTTAAAAAACAAGATCCTTCCGAACATAAGGACCACACAAATGTAAACAATTCTTTGCAGCTATCGGAATCTAAATCTGCCGAAGAGGATCATTCTTCTCATCAGTCTGAAACTTCTTCCGAAAACAATTCCAAAGAGTTAATTCTTTCTTTCGAAAAACAACAGTCAATTGGTATTAAAACGGAATTAGTGGGCAGAAGGAACCTGGTCAAAAAGATCAGCGCCTATTCTAGCGTTGCATATGATCCAGAATTATATTCCGCATTAAGCGAATATAAAGAAGCGGTTCGTTCTTCTGAATTTCTTTCTCCTGAGATCATTCGAAATCTGCAACTAAGGCTAAGGCAATTAGGTTTAAGTCAGGATCAGATCCGAGTCTGGACTTCCGGCGCAAGAGATCCGTCCGAGCTGATCTTAGGAGGAAAATCGGGTAGAGCACATATTTATTCTCAGATATATGAATCTGATTTTACTACGGCTAAAGTAGGGCTTCCTATTAAATTCAAAACGGATGTATATCCTGAGAAAGAATTCAGCGGAAAGATCAAAAGTATAGATGTGATTTTGGATAAGAATAACCGCACACTTAGGCTTCGTAGCGAAGTTTCAGATCCAGGCCAACTTCTAAAACCTCAAATGTTCGGGGATGCAATGATAGAAGTTTCACTTCCGAAAGTATTGTCTGTTCCAACTTCTGCGATTTTGGATACTGGAAAACAAAAGATCGCTTATGTGCAAACTGCACCCGATAGATTTCAAGCGGTTTCCGTCCAAACGGGTAAGAATATAGAACCTTGGGTAGAAATTTTATCCGGGCTAAAAGAAGAACAAAGAGTTGTGACTGAGTCCACCTTTCTGATCGATTCGGAAGCAAAGATCAGATTCAGCTCCGATTCTCATGCTCATTAAGGAAAACTGAATATGATACAATCCATTATTCGCTTTTCTGCAGAAAACAAGTTTTTGGTTCTTCTGGTCACTTTAGCAATACTTGTCGCATCTTATGTGTCCATGAAAACGATTCCTTTGGATGCAATCCCGGATCTTTCAGATACTCAGGTAATTGTATATTCTCGTTGGGATAGAAGTCCAGATATCATGGAAGACCAGGTAACGTATCCGATCATTACTTCTCTTTTAGGTGCGCCTAAGATCAAGGTAGTTCGTGGGTTTTCAGATTTCGGTTTTTCTTATGTATATGTCATTTTCCAAGATGGAACTGATATCTATTGGGCCCGATCTAGGGTCTTAGAGTATCTTTCTAGGATACAACCTTTACTGCCCGCAGGAGTAAAGACAGAATTGGGTCCGGATGCGAGTGCTGTCGGATGGGTATACCAGTATGCATTGATCGACCAAACAGGGAATAATTCACTCGTAGATCTAAGGACCTACCAGGATTTCCATCTACGTTACCTGTTAAATTCTGTTCCGGGAGTTTCGGAAGTAGCCGGGATCGGTGGGTTTAAAAAACAATACCAAATAACTATTCATCCAAATGCATTAAGATCTTATAATGTGGATTTCGAAACTGTGATCCAGAAGGTTCGAGAAAGTAATCAAGAAACCGGAGGTCGACTATTAGAAATCTCCGGTGCCGAATATATGGTCAGAGGAAGAGGATATCTTTCTTCCTTAACTGATATAGAGAATATCCCACTCTCTACGGATGCAAATGGAACTCCTGTACTTTTGAAAAACGTGGCTTCAGTCCAATTCGGTCCGGATATTCGAAGAGGGATCGCTGATTTAGATGGAGAAGGGGATGTGGTCGCCGGCACCATAGTCATGCGTCATGGGGAAAATGCACTTTCTGTAATCGAAAGGGTGAAAACCAAATTGGAAGAAATTAAAAAGAATCTTCCAAAAGGAGCAGAATTAATCACCACTTACGATAGATCTGAATTGATAGAACATGCGATCAGCAATCTGAAATTCAAATTAATAGAAGAGATGATCATTGTTTCGATCGTGATACTCATCTTTTTATGGCATTTTCCTTCTGCCATTATCCCAATTCTTACGATCCCGATTTCGGTGATCATTGCATTCATTCCAATGAACCTGTTGGATATCAATGCGAATATCATGTCTTTAGCTGGAATGGCTATCTCAATCGGTGTACTCGTGGATGGAGCAATTGTAGAAGTAGAGAATGCTTATAAAAAATTAGAAGAATGGGAAGCAGGGGGGAGGATTGGAGATTACCATGCAGTCCGTCTAGAAGCCCTGCTCGAAGTAGGACCTTCCGTTTTCTTCTCTTTGCTTGTGATCGCTGTGGCCTTCTTTCCTATATTCACACTTGTCGACCAAGAGGGAAGATTATTTCGACCGCTAGCTTATTCTAAAAATATCGCGATGGCGGTTGCCGCATTCTTGGCCATCACTTTAGATCCGGCTGTTAGAATGTTATTCACAAGAATGGAGCCTTTCCAATTCAAGAATGCTCTTTTCTCCAAAATAGCTACTACAATGTTCGTAGGAAAATATTATCCGGAAGAGAAACATCCGGTCAGTAAGATATTATTCAGATTTTATGAACCCGCTTGTCGCTATGTTCTTCATAGACCGAAAACGATTATAGCTTCTGCATTTACCTTAGTAATTCTGACTGTTCCCGTGTATTTCAGTTTAGGTTCTGAGTTCATGCCTCAACTTTATGAAGAATCTTTTCTCTACATGCCAACTACCTTACCCGGTATCTCTGTAGCGGAAGCTGAAAAACTAATGATCGCGATGGATAAAAAACTGAAAAGTTTTCCCGAAGTGAAACGTGTTTTTGGAAAAGCAGGACGTTCGGATACTGCTACGGATCCGGCGCCATTCTCTATGATGGAAACTGTGATACTTCTCAAACCTCAGGATGAATGGAGGAAGGCGGATAGGTTCTATTCAAATTTACCAAGGATCTTCCAATACCCGTTTCTTCCATTTATATCGGAAAGACTAACCAAAGACGAATTAGTGGAGAAGATGAACAAGGAAATGCAATTTCCTGGAGCCACAAACGCCTGGACCATGCCGATTAAAACTCGTATCGATATGCTTAGCACCGGTATGAGGACTCCTATCGGAATTAAGATCTTAGGCTCTTCTTTAGAAGAAATAGAATCTATTGGGATCAAAATAGAAGCACTTCTTAAAACGGACAAAAATGTTCGAAGCGTATTTGCGGAAAGAACAGCCGGCGGTTATTTTTTAGATCTGAATTTAAGAAGGGAAAAATTAGCAAGATATAATATATCAGTGGAGACCGCTCAGCAAATCATTGTGGCAGCCATCGGAGGAGAACCGATCACTCAAACCATAGAAGGTAGAGAACGTTTTTCAGTAAATGTGCGCTATCCTCGTGAGCTACGTGATTCCTTGGAAAAGATCAAAACGATTTTGGTTCCTACAAAAGAATTCGGACATATTCCAATCTCAGAAATTGCAAGTATAGGAGCAAAAACCGGTCCCTCTATGATCCGTGATGAGAATGGATTTTTGGCAGGTTATGTGTATGTGGATCCTTCTACCTCGGATATTGGAGGTTTTGTAGATAAGGCAAAAAAGAAGGTCTCAGAATCGATCCTTCTTCCTCCTGGATATTCGATAGTTTGGAGCGGTCAATATGAGAATATGATACGTGTCCGGGAAAGAATGATGTACATTCTACCTTTGACAATCTTCATCATATTTTTATTATTATACTTCAATACAAAATCGTATATTAAAACTTCGATCGTACTTCTGGCGGTTCCATTCTCACTGATTGGAGCGGTTGGACTTCTTTATATTCTGGACTACCAAATCTCAGTAGCAGTATGGGTTGGAATGATCGCTCTCATGGGATTGGATGCAGAAACGGGAGTGTTTATGCTTTTATATCTGGACCTTTCCTATGAAGACGCAAAGAAAAAAGGAAGATTAAGAACCAAGGAAGAGTTAATAGAAGCGATCATACACGGTGCTGTGCATAGGATACGACCTAAGATCATGACTGTTCTTGCTGCAATGATGGGACTTCTACCAATCATGTGGTCTGCAAGCACAGGTTCGGATGTGATGAAAAGGATCGCCGCTCCTATGGTAGGGGGACTAGTAACCAGTTTTATCCTGGAACTTCTAGTATATCCTCCAATATACATGCTTTGGAAAGAGGGAAAGCTGGGAGATATTTTACCTGTCCTTCCTTTAACCAAGAAAAGAAGAGCGAAATCAATTTAAAATTTGAGGGAACAAATAATGAACAATACTACAAAAAAACTGATCATTGGAGCTGCACTCTCCGGACTATTTTTATCCGGAGAAGTATATTCGGAAAAACAGGACACCGGTTCAGATAACACAAAAGGAGAATGTCATGGGGTCAATTCCTGCAAGGGAAAAAGTGACTGTCATACAAACGGAAACTCTTGCTCTGGACAAAACTCTTGCAAAGGGAAGGGCTGGATCTCCTTAACGAAAAAAGAATGCGATGCAAAAAAAGGAACTTTCAAAAAGTCTTAAATTTTACGACATATATCAATTCGCATTTCACTTAATGTTAATATAAATTCTATCAATTTAATATTGACGATCAAACAAGAAACCCGTAAAATTAGCGGGCATATATTTAGGAGTTTTTATGAAAAAAACCTTAGCAACCATTCTGTTTTCCCTGATCTTGGCAGGTAATATTTCTGCATTTACCGATCTGGACAATCTTCTCATCGCGGAAGCAACCACTCCGGATCTAAAAAAGATCGCAAAAGATTATTTTAACAAAAAAGCTAAAGACCATAAGGAATTGGCAGAAAAGTATAAATCTTTAGCTGGTCAATCCCACGGTGGGAAAGCTACCGCTGATGCAGCAGAGAAGGATAAATATAAAAAACTAGCCGATCATTGTGACAAAGAAGCAGCAGCTTACAAAGCACAAGCGGATAAATTCTAAATTAACGAATTTACACTCTTGTAATAAAAAACCCGTCCTTCTCGGACGGGTCTCTTCGAATTTTCAGAAAATCTATTCTAAATTATCCGAATCTTTCACTCAGAAGTTTTACCACTTGTTCAGGTCTCATGTTTGCTTGCGCAAGCATTGCAACCCCACTTTTGGTTAAAATCTGATTCTTGGTATAGTCCACGATATGTTCCGCCATATCCGCGTCCCTTACTCGGCTTTCAGCGGAAACCATATTGATATAGTTTGACTGCAGGCCTTCTGCTGTAATTTCCAAACGGTTATAATAAGCTCCTAAATCGGATCTTTGTTTATTCACCTTTTGGATCGCGTTATCCAGAATACCGATCATCGCATTGGAAGAAGCGGGAGTAGACAAAGTCTGCTTTTTACCGTTTGTCTCCAATTGAAGAGCACCTGCATTCATAGCATCCACGAAAATTTCCAGCTTCTCGTTTTGATTCGGTCCAACATGCAACTGGATCGGATTTTTAGAATCCTTAGAGTAGGCTCCACTCAATGGGCGAATTTTATTGAACTCGGCAGATTTACCCAGCCTGTCCACTTCTTCGATGAGTTGGTCTACTTCCAGTTGAACGAGTTTACGATCATCATCCGAGTAAATCCCGTTGGAAGTTTGGATGGATAATTCTCTCAATCTTTGGAGAATATTATTCACTTGTTCCAGATTACCTTCGGTAACCTGAATGAATGAAACTCCATCCATTACGTTTCTTTCTGCCTGGGCAAGACCACGAATTTGGGTGCGCATCCTTTCGGAAACTGCAAATCCCAATGCATCATCACCGGCACGATTGATCCTCATACCGGTTGATAATTTTTCTGTGGTTTTGTCCAGGTCGTGATTAACTGTCTTCAGTACATTATTTGCACGAAGAGCGCTGATGTTGTGATTGATAATCATCAACAACCTCCCTGTAGCTAGAGTTTGGATCCGTCCAAACCATGAGCCGGGCTTTTAGGAGGAGAGAGCCTCCCGGGCAACCCGGATATCCACTGCGAATTTCACTCCCTTATTTTTGTGGGGAGATTTTTTTTACGATTTTTCCTAAAGACTAAAGTCGCAATCGACGATAATCCAAAAGAGGAAAAATCTGCTCTCATTCTACCATTCACTTTAGCTATTTCGCAACTTTTTTTCCGTTAAAACTGCTTTTCTTGCGGGAATTTTCAGAAGTTTTTCGGATTCTGTCCCCTAAATTCAGGCCAAATCATGAAAATTTATACCAAAAAGGGAGACTCTGGAACCACATCCTTAGCTTCCGGAACCAGGGTCTCTAAATCGGATCCCAGGGTAGAATTATACGGAACCGCAGACGAATTGAACTCTGCTATAGGAGTCGCAATTTCTTTCCTAACAAAAGATTCCAAATTAAAAGATTCATTGGAGAGGATCCAAAATTTACTATTTGAATTGGGATCAGAACTTGCGGGATATAAGAAGAAGGATGATTCTTCCTGTATCCTAGAAGAGGATATTTCCGAATTAGAGAAGGAGATAGATCTTTGGCAAGATTCGCTTCTTCCTTTGAAAAATTTTATCCTTCCTGGCGGATCGTCTGCCTCTTCTTTTTTGCATGTTTCCAGGACCTTGGCTAGACGATTAGAAAGAGACCTAGTACATTATAAAGAAGAAGGTCACGAGGTCTTTGCAGAAAATCTTAGATTCCTGAACAGACTTTCTGATCATCTATTCGTAGCCGCACGATATGCAAATTTTGAATCTAAAATCCCGGAACCAGAATGGAAATCCAGAGCCAAAGGCAAATAACTCATCCCAAAGGTTTATATGTTCTCTTCTTCGTGGAAATGTGGGAGAGATTTTCTTTTTACGGAATGAGAGCACTTCTCGTTCTATTTTTGACCAAAGAACTTTTAATGCAAGACGCCCAAGCGGGTAGAATATACGGATTTTATAATGGATTCGTATATCTTACCCCGATTTTAGGAGGTTTACTTGCGGACCGATTTTTAGGATATAAACGTTCCATCTTCCTGGGCGGAGTCCTCATGATGTTCGGTCATCTTTCCTTGGCATTCAATGGCCTTTGGACTTTTTATCTGGGTTTAGGACTTTTAATCGCAGGAAACGGTTTTTTCAAACCTTGTATCTCCACTGTTGTAGGAAGAATTTACGAATTAGAAGGTAAGCCTGAACTGAAAGATTCTGGATTTACTATATTCTATTTTGGGATCAACCTAGGAGCTATCTTAGGAACCTGGGCCTGTGCAAATCTTGCAGAATACAAAGGTTGGCATTATGGATTCGGGATTGCAGCAGTCGGAATGCTCATCGGTCTTATTATTTTTGGGTTTTTAGGAAGAAGAGTGAATCCTGACGCATTCTTGACAAATGGAAATCAAGGGCCATCGGATTCGAAAGAAGAAGATCCTAAACAAAACAGAGAAAGGATTTTTGCGATCCTGGTTTTCTCCGCAGTTACCATAACATTCTGGGCTTCTTACGAACAGATCGGTTCTTCTTTGAGCCTGATCATCGATAGATACGTGGACAGAAATATTCTAGGCTGGGAAATCCCTGCGGCAAATTACCAATCTTTGAATCCACTTTTTGTAGTGAGTTTGGCATTGGTAGTTTCATGGATCTGGAAAAAATTCGAAGAATCAGGAAGGCATATTTCCACAGTGACTAAGTTCTGCTTAGGACTGATAATCTTAGGATTAGGGTATCTTCTTCTTTCCTTGGTAACTTTTGGATCTACTGAAAAGTTTTCCTCTATTTGGATCATTCTTTCCATTTTACTTTTAACAATCGGAGAATTGTTTTTATCTCCGGTTGGTCTATCCTTAGTTACAAAATTGGCTCCAGTAAAAGTCGCCTCTATGATGATGGGATTTTGGTTTTTAGCAAACTTCTTCGCTCATGTGCTTGCTGGAGAACTGACTAGGTTCATGGGAGGAAGAGAATCTTTGTCGGGATTTTTCTTGATCTTCTTCTTTCTTCCTATAATCACCGCGATCGGTCTATTTTCGTTCCGTAAAAAATTAGAATCTTGGATGCATGGCGTAAAATGAAAGCTCGGATCTTAGTAGTTTCACTTCTTTTTTTATTCTCCGTTTCAATATTTGCAGATCCTTTTGAGGATTTGCTTAAAAGCGATTGGGACAAATCTCAAACACTTCTGATCAAAAACTCTGTTTTCCAAAAATTAGGACAAAGAGCTGGAAGTAAGGAAGTCCTAAAGATCACTAAAAATGTAATCCCTTGGGCAATCTTAGAAGGTGTGACCCCGGAAAAAACGGCAGAACTCATTGTAAATCTGGATTTCGCAGTCAAAGAGGGACTCACTTTCGAAGAGGCAGAAGACGCAATCCCAGTTGTTTCTAAAAGAGAAATATCGAAAGAAGATTTTAGCTATATAGGTTTGTACTTTAAAGAAACCAAAAAAGCAGGAATTAGAGAAGAAGTCCGAAATCGTTTTGTAGAAGCCGCCATGGAAAAAAAATGGGACGGATTTTCAGTACTCGCAGGTGGAAGAGCGCTCATCGCAGGTAAATTAGTAGATTTCCCTGAAAACCGTTTAGCTTCTAAGATCCTGAATCAATTCCCTGCAAAGGGTAGAAGTATTCCTTTTGCAAAAACGGAAACTACTTTCAAAGCAGTGCTTGATTCAAAGTTGGATGGAGCTTCCACTATTCTCCTTTCTAATTTAAAAAAATTGCATGAAGGAGAGAAGGTCACCTCTTCGCAAAAATTTGCTTCTGCTCGCGCAGTAGAAACTTCTTTAGAAGAAGTTGGCGGGATCGTAATAGGTGACAGACCAAGAATTGAACCGTTGCCTGATCCTCCTTTAGTTCCAAATTTACCTGAACCAGGAGAACCGACAGAACCGGAAAAACCTGCAAAAGAAACTTGGGAAACTTTATCTGCACCAATCCTACAAAAGGTTGCGAAAGAATGGGTAGGAACTCCTTACAAATGGGCGAATGCTGCAAAAACCGGAACTGATTGTTCAGGTTTCACTTTTAGAGTTTTGACGGATGGTCGTATCGGTGTTCCTGAAAGAATGGTTTCTCGTGCTTCCAGTGCTCAAACTAAAATGGGAACCGGAGTTTCTCATAATGAGATGAGATCCGGAGATTTAATCTTTTTTTCTGCTTCTCCCAACCAATCCAAAGTGACTCATGTGGGAATGGTCCTAAATGGAGAAGAATTTGCGCATGCTTCTTCCACCCGCGGAGTGGTGATCGATAAGATCAGAATGAAATGGTGGTTGGATCGTTTCGTTCTTTCGCGCAGAGTATTTAAGAAAGTTGTGAATTAAGGCACGGAGTTTAGGAGAGACACAGCGCTTTCGCACAGAGCCCACGGAGATCACAGAGGCGGGTTTCACGCGAAGCCACGAAGTTTAGAAGAGATTTTTAGGGATTTCAAAACCTATACCTTCTTTTCTTAGCGCCTTGGCGTGCAGAAAACTCCGAGTCCTCTGTGAACTCGGTGCGAAACTATTCTCCGAGGTTCATTTCTTCTACAATGTCTACAAGTAGTTGTGCTTTAAGAATCTGATCTGTACTGGAAAGGATTTCCTGTTTCTTTTTAAAATTGAAATTTAGGATCGAAGAAATAAAATCAACGGGGAAAGGATGAGACCAGAGGTCGTTCATTCGGAGGATCAATTCTTCTTTGGCACCTTCTGAAAGCAAAATTCGTTTAGTGAGATATAAGATCCTATCAAAGATCTCTACAAATATTTTATCTTCTATATATTTGGAATCAGGTTCTAATTTTTCTACAATTCCGATACGGAAGGGTTCCATCGTGTCGTACGATTCTAATTTTGCGATACCTTTGCCTTCGAGTAGAATATTAGATCTTCCATCAGGAAGCGGATCTCTTCGAACGATTGTACCCCAACCAAAAATAGTTTCGATTTCGGGCTGAGGATTTTTTAAATTACCTGGCTCCATTTTAATAGGAGCGATAGCCATTTCTTCGCCGGACTCGGAACAATAATCCAACATCATCCTGTATCTAGGCTCGAAAATATGAAGAGGAAGAAATGTGCCTGGAAATAAGATGACTTCAGGAAGAGGAAAGATCGGAATTGTAGTTCTTGACACCTAGGATTTATCCTAACCTGTTGAAGTGAAAACGCAAATCAAATTGTAAGACCGGTTTAAAATTGTACTACTTAGATAAAAAGCGATATTTGGAAGCGGCTTCTAAATTAAAAACCACTAAAATTGTAGTCATCGGAGATCTCATCTTAGATGAGTATCTGATCGGAGAAGTGAATCGAATTTCTCCGGAGGCACCCGTTCCTGTGGTCTGGGTGAGGAATGAAAAAACAACTTTGGGTGGAGCGGGGAACGTAGTAAAAAATCTTTCCCGTCTAGGAGTTCAATCTTTTGTGCTTGGTAGAGCGGGAAACGATTCTGCTGCTAAAACTCTGGATGATCTTCTTTCCACAGAAAATACAATCTCTTCTAAAAACACAATTATACGTTCTGAAAAAGTTCCTACGATCCTAAAAACAAGGGTCATCGCCGGTCACCAACAAGTTTGTCGTATAGATAGAGAAGAGACATTTCCTCTGACTGACTCGGAAGAAAAACATTTATTAGAAAGTTTTTCTAAGATCATTCAAGAAGCAGATGCGGTTGTTCTTTCCGATTATGATAAAGGAACTTTGACAGCAAGTCTCATCCGCAAATCAATCGATATCGCTGTTCAACATAAAAAGATCGTAACCGTGGATCCACAAGTTTCCCATTTTTTCCAATACGAAAAAGCAACAGTGATGACCCCAAATCATCATGAGGCAGGAAAGGCTCTCGGTAAAAAATTAGAAACAAATGCGGAAGTAGAAGAAGCTGCTAAAAAGATCGCAGAAAATCTAAATTCTCCTTCTATGATGATCACTCGTGGAGAAAAAGGAATGAGCCTTTATATTTCTTCTGAATCCAAAACCTATCATATCCCTACAGTTGCTAAAGAAGTTTTCGATGTGACTGGAGCAGGGGATACTGTGATCTCAGTCTATACTTCTTTCTTGGCAGCAGGTTTAGGAGAATTGGAAGCAGCAATTGTTTCCAATGCGGCAGCAGGAGTAGTCGTAGGTAAGCTTGGTGCAGAAACTGTTTCTTTAGAGGAACTTTTAGAAGCTCTTGAGAAAAGAGGAAGTTTTCAGTGAAATCTTCTTTCTCTTCTTGTATAGAGAAAATTATTCCTTTTCACGAAGCTAAGAATGTATCGGAGAAGGTTCGTTCTAATCAAAAGATCGTTTTTACTAACGGAGTATTCGATCTAGTTCATAAAGGACATCTTACTTACCTTTCCCAAGCAAGAGATTTGGGTGATGTTCTTTGGGTAGGGATCAATTCAGATTCTTCTGTCAAAAGACTAAAAGGTCCGGAACGTCCCGTAAATCCAGAAGAGGATCGAGCACTTCTTCTTTCCTGTCTTTCCTTTATAGATTACATTAGCGTGTTTTCGGAAGATACTCCTTTGGAACTTATCTCCCAAATAGCACCTCATATTCACGTAAAAGGGGGAGATTATGATCTGGAAGCACTTCCTGAGACTCCTCTTGTTCGCAAATTAGGCGGAGAAGTTAGAATTCTACCCTTTGTTCCTGGATTTTCCAGCACGGATCTGATCCGACGTATTCGCCAAAAACCCTAGATTTACTTCCCAATTCTTCGAAATTCCGAGTTGGATTTTCCGAGACTGAAGAAAACTCTGTTCAGCAGGTAGGAGTTCGGTTTGTCCAAAACTAAATTTATTTTCGTGACCGGAGGTGTTTGTTCCTCCCTTGGAAAGGGTGTATCCGCTGCAGCCCTTGGATGCCTTTTGGAAAGTAGGGGATATTCCGTTTCTCTTCAAAAAATGGATCCTTACATCAATATTGATCCTGGAACTATGAGCCCTTACCAACACGGGGAAGTTTATGTGACCGAAGACGGCGCAGAAACTGATTTGGATCTAGGTTATTATGAAAGATTTACCAAATCCAAGTTCACTCGTAAGAACTCTGTTTCTACAGGACAAATTTATAATACTGTAATCCAAAGAGAAAGAAAAGGGGATTATCTGGGAAGAACAGTCCAGGTTGTTCCTCATATCACAAACGAGATCCGAAATAGGATCTATACTCTCGCAAGAGAAAATGCAACTGATTTCGTGATCGTAGAGATCGGTGGAACAGTGGGAGACATCGAGTCCATTCCATTCTTAGAAGCGATTCGTCAGATGCGATATGAGCATGGGCCTACTCAAGTTTTGTTCATTCATGTTACTTTAGTTCCTACCATCACAGTAGCAGGTGAAGCAAAAACAAAACCTACCCAACACTCAGTGAAAGAACTTTTGGCACTCGGGATCCAACCGGATATTTTGATCTGCCGCGTGAACCAACCTATGCCTAAAGAAATGAAAGGCAAAATCTCCTCCTTCTGTAACGTGAAAGAAGAGAATGTGATTTCCGCCTCCGACATTAGCACTTCCATTTACGAAATTCCTAAAATGTATAAGGAAGAAAAATTGGATCAAGTGGTTCTAAAAACATTAGGACTCGAACTTGGAAAATCCAATTTTACGGAATGGGAGAAGATCATAAAAAGTCTTCACTCCGCAAAACAAACCGTACAAATAGCAGTGGTTGGAAAGTATATTTCTCTTCATGATGCATATCGTTCCGTTTACGAAAGTTTATCTCATGGCGGAATTGCAAACGAAGCAAACGTAGAATTTATCAAAGTAGATCCTGAGAAGCTGGATAAAACAAATGTGAAGGATGTTTTAAAATCCGCACATGGTGTTTTAGTTCCAGGTGGATTCGGAGATAGAGGAATAGAAGGTAAGATCGCAGCGATCCAATACGCAAGAACTAAAGGAATTCCATTCTTCGGGATTTGTTTAGGTATGCAATGTGCTGTAATTGAATACGCAAGAAATGTATTGGGTCTAAAAGATGCGAACTCCACTGAGTTCAGACCGGATTCTCCAGATCCGGTAATATCTCTGATTGAAGAGCAGATGGATATTGATCAAATGGGTGGAACGATGCGTTTAGGATCTTATCCTTGTAAGATCAAAAAGAATACGTTAGCATTCAATGAATATAAACAAGAGCTGATCTATGAGAGACATAGACATAGATTCGAGTTTACCAACAAATACAAACAACGATTTGAAGAGAAAGGAATGATCCTTTCAGGCATTTCTCCAGATGAAAACCTGATTGAAATCGTAGAAATTCCGGAACACCCTTGGTTTATAGGAGTTCAGTTCCATCCTGAATTTACCGGAAAACCTACAAAACCGCATCCGTTATTTGCCGGATTCATCCGTGCCGCGGTCAAATTTGCAAGGAAGGCATAATGAGCGATAAAACAGCCCAAGAAAGGGATTTTTTAAGCGGTAAAAAGATAGGAGGAAAGAATCCATTCTTCCTCATCGCCGGTCCTTGCGTGATGGAAAACAGGGACTTACTCGAAAAAGTCTGTGCGGAAATGTTAGAGATCACTACGGAACTTGGGATCCCTTACGTTTTTAAAAGTAGTTTCGACAAAGCAAATCGTTCTTCTGTTACTTCTTATAGAGGTCCGGGACTTACGGAAGGGATCAAACACTTAGAGCATATTAAGAAAAAATTTAATGTTCCAGTGTTAACCGATATCCATGAGACAACTCAAGTGGGGCCTCTTGCGGATGTAATCGATATGTACCAGATCCCTGCTTTCCTCAGTAGACAAACAGACCTGATTGCAGAATCCGCTAAAACAGGAAAATGGGTGAATGTCAAAAAAGGACAATTCTTAGCTCCTTCTGACTGTAGACATATCAAAACGAAAATCCAAGAATCCGGTTCCGAAAAATATATGGTCACCGAAAGGGGGACCACGTTTGGATATGGGAACTTAGTCTTCGACGGAAGAACCGTTCCTATATTACATAGTTATGATATTCCTGTGGTATTCGATGCAACTCACTCCGCACAATTGCCTGGAGCTGCCGGAAATATCACAGGAGGACAAAGAGAATATATCCCTAGTATGACAAGAAGTGCCGTGGCACTTGGGATAGAAGGTATCTTTATGGAAGTGCACCCTGATCCTGCAAAGGCACTTTCGGATGCGACCACACAGTATCCTCTTTCTGAAATTAAATCCTTATTAAAGGAATTGGTCGGTTTAGATCGTTACGTTAAACAGGAAATCCTAAACCGCTAATCGATATATCCTTGTATTCCCGCATACTCACTCTACTCAAAATAGACCCGGAAACCGCTAGGAAATACGGTCCGGGCTTAGGAGTAGGACTCGGAATTTTTTTCCTAGTTCTTTTCTTCTATTCCGGTGGAAAATCGGACGCTAAGTATACCCGCGTAGAAGAAGAAAAAGAAAAAGGCTCCACTGTTTCTTTCAAAAATTTCGCAAAAGACCAGTATGATGGGAACGGAACCATATTATGGAAATTGAAAGCGGAAGAAGCATATCTTTACGCAGACGAAAAAAGATATGTTCTATATGGGATCAATTTCGACCAATATGAGAATGGAAAGTTTAAGTCCAGACTCACAGGTGAAAAGGGAGAGATCAATCAGACCACAAAGCTGATGAAACTGACAGGGAATATTCTTCTTAAAACGGAAGAACATAGGACCCTGAGGGCAAAATCATTGGATTATAATGATGAGACCAAAGAACTCAGTTCTAACGAAGAAGTTGTAATAGATGCAAACGGAACTCATATTAGAGGAGTGGGCTTAAGGGCAGACAAGGATCTGAACAAGTTTACAATTTTAAGACCGAGCGCGATTACACAAGGTGGCTCTAATCCGCTCAACTCTTCTTCCCCTAAAGAAAAATGAAACGTATCATAGTATTATTTTTTTTATTATTTTTGCTTCCCGGGCATTTGGGATCTCACTCTAGGCCTCCGCTTCTATTTTCTGCAGAAACATTAGATCCAAAAAGTTTCCAAGGAATTGGAGAAGCAGATCCGAAACGTAAAGAAAGTTTTCCTACTTTCTGGGGAGCAAATGCACTTACCCAAGAAGACAGAGAAGTTCAGGGACTCAAAGTAACGATCTTCAGTTTAGAAGGCGGAGCCTGGATCCAACATAAAAAAGTAAAATTGGGCGCAAACAGGATCGAGGTTTTCGGAAAAGAAGCATATAAAGCTTTTTTAAAGAACGGAGTACATATAGAAGACCAGGAAAACGGAACTGTGATGAGAGCAGGCGTTGGAGAATATGATAAATACTCCGAAATGGTCTATATCAAAGAAAGGCCTAGGCTTAGTTTCCGGGACAAAACTGGCAAAACTACGGTCATTTCTGCAAAACAGATAGATAGGGAATTAAACACTAAGATCACAAAATTACATGGTGGAGTGATCGTAAATCATCCGGAAGTTACCATCTTTTGTGCAGAAGCGGTTTTTAAAGAATCAGAACATCTGATCACTACTGATCCAGATCCTATCCTAATCTCTAAGAACAGATATTTGAGCGGTAAAAAGTTATCCTTCTACACAAATGAAAGCAGGATTCTTTTAGAAGAAAACACAGTATTATTCCAATCCTCCGAAGAAACTAAAAAGGATCCGGAAGGAAATGAGAAAAAACAAAACATTCTCACCATCCTAAAAGGGGATAAGATAGAAAGTCGCCCAAATGAGGAAAATGATCGAACGGTTCTTATCAGCGGAAATGCAACCGTTCTTAGAAAGGATCTGAAAATTACTTCGGATACTATTGAGTCCGTTGGAAAAGATTCCCATACAATCAAGGCTAGAAAGAATATCAAAGTTCATGATAGAGAGAATAATCTTATTCTTTCGGGTAACGTATTCGATTATTTTAGAAATGAAAACTATCTTCACCTGACAGACGAAGGTAAAATGGAATTTTTAGAAAAAAATTCGGATCAGGTAACGAGCACGATCACGGCTCAAGAATTCGAACGTTTCTTGGATCAAAAAGAAACAGTGATCAGAGGAAATATTTGGATCAAATCCAAGTCCACAGAGGCGCAAGGAGAGTACGCCACATATTTTGAAAACGAGGAATCCGTAATTTTAGAGGGAAATCCTAGGATTAATCGAAGTGGTAAGATCCTAAGAGCGGGAAAAATCGTCTTTTATCCAAGAGAAGGAAGATCAATTCTGACAGAAGGAGTCCATTTAGGAAATTAGGCTTGCATAATGGGACAAAGGATCCGGTGCCAAAACTTAATCAAAATTTATAATAAGCGCAAGGTTGTAGACGGAGTTAGCTTCGATGTTCGCAAAGGAGAAGTAGTAGGTCTACTAGGTCCGAATGGTGCCGGAAAAACTACTTCTTTCTACATGTCCGTTGGTTTCGTAAAACCAGATTCGGGTCATGTATTCATAGACGACCAAGACGTAACAGAAGCTCCCATGCATACTAGAGCAAAACTAGGAGTAGGTTATCTTGCACAAGAAGCTTCCATTTTTAGAAAACTGACTGTAGCAGAAAACCTAGAAGCTATCTTAGAAACTCTAAACATTCCTAGATCAGAAATCATTCGCAGAAGAGACGAATTACTGTTAGAATTACAAATTATGCGAGTCGCTAACCAAAAAGGTTTTACTCTTTCGGGCGGGGAAAGAAGAAGATGCGAAATTGCTAGAGCCTTAGTCACAAATCCGGATTTTATCCTTCTTGACGAGCCTTTCGCAGGGGTTGACCCTATAGCTGTTAAAGATATTCAAACTGTTATAAATAGTTTAAAGAAGAAGGGACTGGGCATCTTAATCACCGACCATAATGTTCGAGAAACATTAAAGATCACGGATAGGGCATATATCATGCATAGCGGTCGGATCTTAATTGCGGGAACTCCTAAAGAACTCGTGAACGATAAAGAAGCAAAGAGAATGTATCTAGGAGAGGACTTCAAGCTGTGAATCTGAACCATCAGTTAGTACAGAAGCAGACACAGAAGCTTGTCATGACGCAGGATTTGCGTCAATCGATAGAGCTTTTGCCTTTGTCTACTCTGGAACTCGCTGATAGGATTAGCGCCGAACTGATCGAAAATCCGATGCTCGAGGAAGAGCCAGGCTCGGAAAGAAGCAAAAGCCCCGAACTATACTCCGTAGATGATCTAAAAAGAAAAGAGAAGAATGATTTTCTAAAAAACTCGGATCAGGGTTGGCAGGATTCTTTCAGTTTAGACAAACCTCAGTATAGAGGCACAGACGCTTCTGACAGAAACCAAAAATATATTGAATCATCGCCTAACGCACAATCCCTTTCAGAACATTTACTTTGGCAACTTAGGATCTCTTCCTTAAAAGGAAAAGAAATGGAGATCGCAGAAATTTTGATCTCTATGCTGGACGATAGAGGATTTATTTCTCAGACCCAAGCAGAACTTGCAACTGAAATAGGGGTTTCCGCCAAAACGATCAAAAAAGTTCTAGAGCAGATCCATCAATTAGACCCCCTTGGAATCGGCGCCGGAAGCATTCAAGAAACATTATATATCCAAGCAAAAATCCTAAAACCGGAAGATAAAAACTTACACGATCTTATCCAAAAATACTTAAAAGACCTGGAAAAGCTGGATTATAAGGGAATTTCCAAGAAGATGGGGCTCCCGGTAGAGGCCATAGAAGCAATGGCAGCCGAAATCAAGAAGCTTGAGCCATTTCCCGCAACATTATACACTCCCCAAAAGCCGGATTATATCGTCCCGGATGTGATCATTCGAGAAATAGAAGGTGAGTTCAGCATACTATTGAACGACGAATGGCTTCCTAAATTAAAAATAAATAAAGAATACAAAGGAATGCTCAAAAAAGGAGCCGGTGCTAAGGATTCTGATAAGGAATATATTTCCACAAAACTAAACTCCGCAGAATGGCTGATCCGATCCGTAAACCAAAGAAGACAAACCTTGTATAGAGTTGTTTCTGCAATCATCGAACTACAAACTGAATTTTTCCGCAAGGGAGTGAGATTTTTAAAACCTCTTACTTTAAAAGATATCGCAGAAAGATTGGACCTTCACGAATCCACAGTTTCTCGAATCACTTCCAATAAGTATGTTCAAACTTCTTGGGGAATTTTAGAATTAAAATGGTTCTTCTCTTCCGGATTAAAATCCAAAAGTTCCGAAGGTGGAATGGAATCCTCTAAAACCATTCATGATATTATACGTAATCTAGTAAAAGAAGAAGATCCCGAAAGTCCACTCTCAGATCAGGACATAGTGGAAAAAATAGAAAGTAAAGGGATAGAGATCGCCAGAAGGACTGTGGCGAAATATCGTAAAATCCTGAAAATTTTACCATCTAACCAAAGAAAAAAAGTAAAATCTCTGGAAGCAAGGTAACTCATGTCCGTTCCTGGAATCAATGTATCTAATATTCTAAAAGACCATCCTGAGTTAGGTTTAAAACTAATCGCAGGAGAGGATGGACTCCAAAATCGGATCCATAGTTCCGAGATCAATAGACCAGGTCTCTCACTCACAGGGTTTTACGAAAGTTTTGCTCATGATCGTATCCAAATTTTTGGAAAAGGAGAATGGGCATATATCACCTCTAAGGAAGGTGAGGACTTAGAAAAACTCGCTGCGGATTTTTTCCATTTTCATTTGAATTGTATTATATTCACTCACGGGAATGTTCCTCCTCCTATCTTCGTAGAATATTGTGATCGTCTGAATATTCCTCTTTTGGGTTCGGATGTTTCTACTCATAAATTTATCACTCTAATTTCTCAAATTTTGGACAGAAGTCTTGCACCTAGAACTATGCGACATGGGGTTCTAATCGAAGTATTCGGGATTGGGATACTTCTGTCCGGTAAAAGTGGTGTGGGTAAAAGTGAAACCGCACTCGAACTCATAGAAAGAGGTCACCGTTTAGTCGCGGACGATATGGTTGAGATCAGAAGACTTTCCGAAAGTTATTTGATCGGGACTTGTTCCGATCTTCTTCGCCACCATATGGAGATCAGAGGATTAGGAATTCTGAATATAAAGGATATATTCGGAATTGGATCGGTGCGAGATCATAAACTCATAGAATTAATCATCCATTTGGAAGAATGGACAGAAGAAAAAGAATTCGATCGAACTGGACTCGAAAACAGAACGGAAGAAGTTCTCGGAGTGAATATTCCTTTGATAAAACTTCCGGTTCGACCTGGACGAAATATTCCAATCATAGTAGAAACTGCTGCAATGAACCAAAGATTAAAAAAACTAGGGAAGAATGCGGCGGCGGAATTCAGCCAAAAATTAAATATCTATCTACAGCAAGGAAAAGTTGAAAGAAATCCACCTCAAAATTAACGAAAACGGCGCAGGGATGCATGCTCGTCCCGCCTCTGTCTTTGTGAATTGCGCGGCAAAATACTCCTGCGAAGTTCTGGTCTCTAAAGACGGAGTAGAAGTGAACGGCAAAAGTATCATGGGACTCATGATGTTAGCCTTAGCACCCGGTGCAGAATTTTCCATAAAAACAGAAGGCGTAGGGGAAGAAGAAGCGGCAGATGCATTGGCCAAACTAGTGGAAGGCGATTTTGCGCTATGAAATGGCTTCCATTCCGAATAGAAGAGGAGAATCGATACTATCTTCGAGATCTTCTGATTTTATCTGGGGTGATCTCTTTATCAGTTCTCGCAGCTGAGCTTATCCATTTTAGAAATTCAGAAAATATAGATATAGTAGATCGGATACTGATCTATGTATATTATACGGTTCCATTAGTCGTACTATTCCTGGTCGTTTCTTATTTTTATAGAAATCGTAGGAATTTAGAAACAGGAAGGCTGAAAAGTTCCATTCGTTATAGACTTTCTCTTTCATTTTTGTTCATCGCAATGCTTCCTTCTTTTCCAGTATTTTTACTCACTTCTAATGTGATAGGAAGAGTATTCGAAGGATTTTACGGCTTGGACATCGCTCAGGCCCTGGAGGCAGGCGATCATTTTGTCAGAAAGGAACTGGATCTTGAAAAGAATAATCTATTAGAAAAAGCTAAACTATTCAGAAACCTCGTCCAAAGACAAAATCCAAACCCGAATCTACTTACCAATCGAGCCAACGAATTAGATTTAATCTCTAATCCAAATTATTATGTGGGATGGTATGAAAATAATCTTCCGATCCTTGAAAATAGAGCCTTAAAGTTAGCAATTTTTTCAGAAGAATTTATAAATCTTGGAACGGAAGAAGGAATTTCCGAAAAACTAGCTTTAAGTCAAAATTTAGGATTTTACCTACTCAAAATAGATTCTCCAAGTCCTACAAAATTTCTCATATTAGGAAAGCGTGTTTTTCAGGGGGAAGAATCCAAAGCCTATTCTTTTATCAATACCAGAAAGAATTATATCACTGCTGACTTAGCAAAAGAAAAACTTCCTTATGAAGTCAGACTTACGATTACTCTGCTGACCGTATTCGCATTTTTACTTTCTATCTTCTTCTCTCTTGTATTCGCTCGGAAAATTTCAAGGCCTATCATAGATCTTGCTAACGCCACACAAAAGGTTTCCTTAGGAGATACTGATATCAATCTTCCACTTACAGAAGGAGGTGAGATCGGCGCATTAGTAGAATCTTTTAACCAAATGGTGAAAGACCTAAAATCCAAAAATGAAGAACTGATGCATACCCAAAGGATTGCAGCCTGGAAAGAAGTGGCGCAGAGAATGGCTCACGAAATTAAAAATCCACTGACTCCGATCCAACTTTCCGCTGAAAGAATTCGCAGAAAACTAAACTCAGAAGTCCCCGAAGAATTCCAAGAGATCGTAACCAAAGGAAGTGAAACCATAGTCGGTCAGGTAAAAATTTTAGAACATCTAGTAAACGAATTCTCTGAGTTTGCTAGAATGCCTGCTCCTAGGCTTATCAACCAACATCTGGAGCCGGTAGTTTTAGAAAGTGCGAAACTTTTCGAACATACACCTGGGATCCAAATTGAACTCAACTTCGCCAAAAATTTGCCTGAAATCTTTTTGGACAAAAAATTGTTTTTAGGAATTATGAACAATCTTTTCAAAAATGCAGTGGAAGCGATAGAAAAGAGAAGGCAAAAAGGGGACTTAAGTGTCGCTCAAGGAAAAGTTCGTATTTCTACCGTATTAGAAAAAAGGATCATGAGACGTTCAGTGGTTTTATTTGTAGAAGATAATGGGATCGGAGTTTCGCCAGAATATAGATCTAAGGTTTTCGAACCTTATTATTCCACCAAGGACGAACATGTTTCCGGGATAGGACTTGCAATCGTTCAAAAAACAGTGATCGATCATAACGGTCATATTTCTGTGGATTCTTCCGAATTAGGCGGCTGTAAATTTAGGATAGAACTTCCGGTAGCTTAAGATGAGAATATTCATAGTTGATGACGAACCGGAAATCCGTAAATCTCTCCAAGATATTTTGGAGGATGAGAACTACGAAGCGGAACAATTTTCATCCGGCAAAAACTTCTTAAAACATCTAAAGATAGAAAGACCTAGCCTTGTTTTACTGGATGTATGGCTCGGAAAGGAAGACGGACTCAGCATCTTAGATGAAATCAAAAAAATCTATCCAACCGTTCCGGTAGTAATGATCTCAGGGCATGGAACAATTGAACTTGCAGTACAAGCTACAAAAAAGGGCGCTCTAAACTTTTTAGAAAAACCTTTGTCCATAGCAAAAGTTCTAGAAGCGGTAGAAGAAGCATTAGTATATTCAGAAAGATCCGAATCTCCTGAAATCAAACTGGAATCGGATGAAATTTTGGGGAATTCTCCTGCAATCCAAAAGGTAAAATTCTCGATTGCTCAAGCAGCAGCCACAAACGCCAGAGTTTTTATTTACGGAGAGAATGGGACAGGAAAGGAATTAGTCGCTAAAACTATATTCAAAAATTCTAAAAGAAAAGACCAACCATTCGTAGAAGTAAACTGCGCCGCTCTTCCAGAAGAATTGATAGAATCTGAATTATTCGGTTATGTAAAAGGAGCATTTACAGGAGCCACAGACACAAGGATCGGAAAATTCGAAGCTGCCAATGGAGGCACATTATTCCTGGACGAGATCTGTGACATGTCCTTATCCACTCAGGCAAAAGTACTTCGTATTCTACAAGAACAAAGATTCGAAAAGTTGGGAAGCACGGAACAAGTCTCAGTAGATGTTAGAATTATCGCTGCTACGAATATCCCTGTGGAAGAAGCGATCAAAGAAGGAAAGTTCAGAGAAGATCTATATTATAGATTAAACGTGATCCCGATCACCATTCCTCCGTTAAGAGATCGCAAATCCGACATTCCACTTTTAGTGGACCATTATGTCAGACAAACAATCGCAGAAAATAATCTTACTCCTAAAATTATAGAGAAAGAAGCGGTTTCTATCCTAGAAAGCCATTTCTGGCCAGGGAATATAAGAGAATTAAAGAATGTGATCGAAAGACTTTGTATCATGACAGTAAGCGATATTATCCGCGCCCAAGATGTGAAAGACTCCATGACCGGTTTCGTAAAAGCGAATGATCTGGTGGAAAAAGGGGATTTCAAAAAGGCTAAGGAAGAATTCGAAAAGCAGTATATTCTTAAAACATTACAGACGAACGAAGGAAACGTTTCCAAAACTTCCAAGGCTCTCGGAATAGAAAGATCTCACTTATATAGAAAAATGAAATCCTTAGGAATACAGGCGGAGGATATCCATGACTAAGCCTGGAATTTTTCAGGAATTGAAAGGAATACTTCAGGACTTCAAATTTTTGGTCCAAAACGGGGAATTCCCAATCGTCCGAAGACAGGGAGAAAAAGATCCTGGGGATCTGGACCTGGAATGGAAAGATTCTTGGGATTGGTCTTCTATTGGATCAAAAAAAGAAAAGGAAACTTCTGTGCCTGGGATTCAAATGAGGATCCCTCCTAAAAAAGAGGACAGAAACTTCTCATGTAAACTTTGCTCGGATAGATTGAGCGCAGTGCGTCATTTTATCATCAGAGGAAGGAAGAAAATATTAGTTCTTCATTATACTGGTGAAACAATTTCCGGAAAAGAATCGTACGTAAAAACTTCTCCTTTGAAAATTTTCAGAACGAGCGAAGCGGAGAATCTATTCGATAGAATGATCCAAAAAGTATTCGGATTCACTATGAAGGAGTTCTATTTCCAAGAATTCCCAGGATGTTTATTTTCCCAAGACAGATCTAACGAAGAAGATTGGAAAAGAAGAACTCAAAACTGCAAGGTCCAAGTGCAAGAAACCATCCAAGAAGAAGGTATCCAGGGAATTATACTCTTAGGCGCCGCTGCTACTTTATATTTCGGAAAAGATGAAGCGCTTAAACAAATGGGTAAAACTTTAGAATTCCAACCTGGGACTCCTATGGTAGTACTTCGTTCTCCGGAGGCGATCTTGGCAGCGGAACAAAAAAGAAAATCCAGCAAGCCTGATTCTCCGGAATTCCAAGAAGCCAAGAAGAAGGAAATAGAAGTCAAAGAAAGTATCCTATCTCAATTAGGGATCTTTCATCAGGAGATTAAAGAAAAAATTTGATCCAATACGCGGAATTAGCCTTCGATCTTCCTATCTTAGAAGATACATTCACCTACGAGGTTCCTCCAGGCGCACAAGTCGGAATGAGGGTAGAAGCCAAACTTAGAGGAAGAAAAGAAGAAGGGATCATATTATCCTTACATCATAATGAACCCAGCTACGAGGTTTTACAAGTAGATCGGGTCATAGATAAAACTCCGGTTATCAATGAAGAACAGATCCAACTTGCATATTGGGTAAAAGAACAGTATCTGGCATCTCTTGGGGAATGTATCCACAAGATGATCCCTTCCGGAAGAAGACATTCTAAAGTAAAACTTACAGAAGATATCATCGCTTCCGAACCATTAAAACTAAACGAAGAACAAGAAAGGGCTTACCAAAATATAAAAGCGGATTTCGGAAAAGATTCTATCCATCTTCTATTCGGGATCACTGGAAGCGGAAAAACAGAAGTTTATCTGCATTTGATCCGTGATATCCTGCAAAACTCAAACAAAGGAGTTTTACTTTTAGTTCCAGAGATCGGTTTGACCTATCATATTATACGCAAATTAGAAGCAGTGTTTCCGGGAGAGATCGCATTATTACATTCCGCTTTAAAAGTTTCGGAAAGATTCAAAGCATATACGGACCTTCTACAAGGTAAAAAAAGAATAGCAGTAGGCACAAGATCCGCAGTATTCGCGCCCGTCTCAAATTTGGGCCTTGTCATCATAGACGAAGAGCATGACGGTTCTTTTAAAGAACATTCTACACCAAGATACCATGCAAGGCAGGTTGCATTACAAAGATGCAGACAAAATAAAGCAGTATTAGTCTTAGGATCAGCAACTCCTTCTTTAGAAGTATACCATCTTGCTAAAACAGGTAAAATTGGTCTGCAAATCCTTACAAAAAGACCGGGAACTGCAAAACCACCTACAGTTCGGATCGAAGAAAATAAAAAAGATGCAAGGCTAATCGGTTCGGAGCTTACATTTGCGATCAAACAAAGGTTGGATAAAAAAGAACAGGTCATTCTACTTCTAAACAGAAGAGGTTACAGTCCTCTTATCTATTCAGAAAAGGAAAAAACATATATCCCTTGTCCGAATTGTACATCTCATCTATGTTATCACAAAAAAGGTACCGTTATCTGTCACCTCTGCGGTTTTTCTGATTCTCTCCAAAGATTAGAATCCAAACTGGGAGAAAAACTGGTCATGATGGGAACAGGCACCCAAAAACTAGAAGAATTCCTTTTAGAAACTTTTCCAGGTGCAAAAGTAGAACGTCTAGATCAGGATTCTATCCAAGACAAAAGTGTTCTTACGGATGTGATCGGAAGACTCGTAGACGGAGAGATAGATATTCTAACCGGAACACAAATGATCTCCAAAGGTTTAGATGCCGCTCGAGTCACTCTAGTAGGTGTTTTGAATGCAGGAATCGGTCTAGGACTTCCCGATTTCAGAGCAGGAGAAAGAGTATTTTCTCTTTTAACACAAGTAGCAGGAAGAGCGGGGCGATCAGATCTTGCAGGAGAAGTTTTGATCGAAACTAATACGGTAGATCATCCGATTATTCGAATGGCATTAGACCAAGATTATATTCGATTTTATGATTCAGAGATAAAAACAAGAGAAGAACTTTTTTATCCTCCATTCTCTCGTTTAGTACGTATCTTATCCAGATCCAAAGACGAAAGTCTTTCTCTCAAAACAATTGAAGAAGTTCATCAAGTCCTTAAAAAATATCTGCCCGAACCAAACACAGTTGTTTTAGGTCCTGCTCCTTGTCCTTTTTATAAAATAGATGCAAATTTCAGAAATCATATACTGATCAAAACAACTGTGCAGAGTAAATGGAGAGAGATCCTAAAAAAAGAGATCAGACCTCTTAAAATTTCTAAAAACGTTTACCTGGAATTGGATTTTGATCCATTGGATCTTGTCTGATGAAAATTGCATTTTTTGGAACCCCGGAACCTTCTGCCAAACTTTTGCAGGCGCTATTACAAGAGCCTGATATCCAAGTACAATTTGTAGTTACAAACCCGGATCGTCCTAAAGGAAGAAGTAAAACGCTCGTCCCAAGTCCTGTGAAAGAAGTCGCACTTGCTGCAAATCTTCCTGTATTCCAATACGAGTCCATAAAGAAGGAAAAGGAAGAAGCACTACAAAATTTTTCCAAGTTCGATGCGGAACTGTACGTAGTGTTTGCTTACGGTTCTATTCTTCCTATAGAAATTTTTTCTTATCCTAAATTCGGTTCTATCAATCTTCATGGTTCCATTCTTCCGGATCTGAGAGGCGCTTCCCCCGTCCAAACTTCTCTTTGGAAAGGTTATACTAAATCTGGCATCAGCATCCAGTATTTGGGAGAAAAAATGGATGAGGGGGATATTATCTCCATCCAAGAAGTGGATATAGATTTAGAAGATGATACCGGATCCCTTATGGAAAAAATTACCCAAGCAGGGATCCAAAGTCTCATCCCACTTTTAAAAGGGCCTATAACTTCATCTTTTGAGGCGAGTCCGCAGGACCATTCCAAGGCAACTTATTGTACTAAAATTCAGGCAGAAGATAGAGTCCTAGATCTAAAACTTTCCGCTATGGAAATCCATAATCGTATTCGTGCCTTAAGCCCTGATCTGGGCGGGTATTGCCGTTTTAGAGATAAACGGTTGGTTTTATGGAAAACAAGACCTGCCGATTTTTCTGAAACGTCTATCCAGCCTGGCAAATTGAAACGAATGGACAAAAAGGCCCTTCTTTTACAGTGTGGAGATGGCCGTTTCTTAGAGATCCTTTCCCTTCAACCGGAAAATAAAAACAGAATGACTGTTGCAGATTTCATGAACGGTTTCCGTATTTCGGACGAGGATCGTTTCGAGTGACCAAGGAAGAACTCCGCTCTAAATATCTCCCTATCGGGGGTTACTTTTTTTTCATCGCATTCGGCTTAGTAGTCTTTTTCATAGCCGCCTTCTTAGTTGTATTCGTTCGTACTAAAAGCTCCACAATGGTAGTAATGCCTGATGTGGTAGGCAAACCATACAACGAAGTTCATAACGAGTTAATGCGTCTCCAATTGAAAGTCAGATTGGAGTCCAAACGTTATCCGGACAAAACAGATGGAATTATCATCTACCAATCCATTCGCCCAGGAAGAGAAGTGGAAGCAGGTTCCAAAGTTTCTCTTACTGTTAATATTGGTTTAGATCGAATCGATATGCCTAACTTAAAAGGGCAAAGTTTGGTCTCCGCTAAAAACTCCATGGAAAAAGTTCTCTCCGGAGAAACTTACGTTTCTTTAACTCTTGGTGGGATCACCTATGTGGAAGTGAAAGAAGGAGAACAACCCGACACTGTAGTGGACCAAATCCCGGAAGCCGGTAAAAATATCACCGCAGGTGAAAAAGTATTCTTACTGGTTACCAAACCTTCTACCAAGAAAAAAGAAGGGGAGCCTCAAGCAGGATTAGATTTTAAGCCGGGAGATTCTTTTGCATTCGCTCAAAGAGCATTGGTAAGAGCAAAAATTTCTTCCAAAGCAGAAGTGGTTATTACTAAATTTCGTCCCGACAACGGAAAGATTGAATCCGTACAAAAATTAGGGAATGAATACAAGTTTAAGGTATTTTATTTCGAGCCGGAAGATAGGGTAGAAAGCGGATACGAAAGTTTCGTATATGAAGCTCCTGAAAACGGGACTTATTCTTTGATCGTAAAAGACCAAAACGACGAAACCAAACAAATGGAAATTAGCGCTCCTACTACTTACCAAGAGGGAGAAAAAATCCAGACCGTCTTTTACAGAACGGGAGACGTGACACTGGTTCTTTTGGACGAAAAAGGTTCGAAAGTAAAATCCAAAGATTACGAGAACGAATTTTGAAAATCTCCGCTTCTATTTTAGCCACCCAACTTACCGCACTTGCTAATACAGTTCCTAATTTTAAAAAAGAAGGAATCGACCTAGTCCATATGGACGTGATGGACGGAAACTTTGTGCCTCAGATCAGCTTCGGAGAAGCGGTCAATAAAGAGATCAAAGCCATGACCCAAATCCCTCTGGACGTTCACCTAATGGTGGAGAAGCCGGAAAATCATGTTCCGAAATACTATGAACTAAATCCTTACTGCATTACTTTCCATGCGGAAACTACTCGTTTTCCAATTCGTTTGGCCCAGGAAATAAAGAAGAATGGACCAAAAGTGGGAGTTTCTCTTAACCCAGGAACTCCGGTTTCTGCATTAGAAACACTTCTACCTTATATTGATCTAGTACTCATAATGACTGTGGAGCCAGGATTCTACGGACAGAAATTCGTGGATGGGGGAATGGATAAGATCAGAAAGGTCAAGTCCCTGATCTCTAATTATCCGATCGAACTCGAAGTAGACGGTGGAGTCAATGATACAAATATCAAAGAACTCTCTCAAGCTGGTGTGGATATCTGTGTAGTTGGAGCTGGATTATTCAAATCCGGTGACCCAAGCGAGAACGGTATTCGCTTAAAAGGCCTAACAAAGTAAGTCTTTTATTAAATATTGACAGCCGGGCTTTCCGGGAAATTATGGCGTATTAGAGCAAACCGTACGGTGAGCCATCCTTATTTATTCGAAGGAATTTTACTTTGGTTAAGATCAGACTACAAAGAACCGGAGCCAAAAACAACCCTCACTATCGGGTAGTGGCTGCAGATGCCCGTTCCCCTAGAGACGGTAAATTTATTGATATTCTCGGACACTATCACCCAGCAGAGGTGAAAGGCCAAACAACCCTGAATAAAGAGAAAATTTTAGGCTGGCTCACAAAAGGTGCTCAACCTACCGGAACCGTTCTGAACCTCATTAAACACGAGGGGATCTGGGCGGAATATAAACAATCCCTGAAGAAGTAATGGAAGAGCTGATCCGCTATATCGTTACTTCTTTGGTAGATCATCCGGAGGAGATTTCAGTACGTGAAATCGAGGGCGACGAACAAACCGTCCTAGAACTCCGGGTTTCCCCGAAGGATGTGGGGAAAGTGATCGGCAAGAATGGTAGGATCGCAAAGTCCTTAAGAGCGATCTTAACCGCAGCATCCATTAAAGCCGGAAAAAATTTCTCCTTAGAAATTATTGACTGAGACTCGAATCCTAACCGGACATTTAGGAAAACCCTTCGGACTGAAGGGTTTTGTCCGACTGGTTGCAGAAGACAGTTCTGTTCCGGAACTCAAATTTCCCCTCCAAGCCACTCTAGAATTTTCCTCTAGAGAACCGGTTCCCATCACGATCCTTAAATCCACTATACAATCAGGAAAGATACTCTTACAATTAGAAGGTATCAATTCCCCGGAAGAAGTTTCTTCCTTAACTGGTGGAAAACTTTATATAGATCGTTCTCATTTTCCAAAATCCAAAAACGAAGAATATTATCTATTCGAACTCAAAGGTCTTAAAGCTATCTCAGAAGATGGAAAAGAACTTGGTTGGGAATTGGTAGACATTCTTGAAAATCCGGCACATTCTATCCTAGTCTTTCAAACAGAAGATTCAGAGATCTTAGTCCCATACGTGGAAAAACATGTAGGGAAAGTAATCTTAGAAGAAGGCAAGATCGTTTTGAAAAGTCCTGAGGATTGGAATGAAATTTAATTTTATTACCTTATTCCCCGCGAAAGTCCAGGCTTACTTTTCAGAAGGGCTCCAGGAGAAGGCGATCCAAAAGGGAGTATTCTCCGTTAATATTGTACATCTTAGAGACTTCTCCAATAATAAACATCTAAAGGTAGATGACACTCCCTATGGGGGAGGTCCAGGAATGCTCTTAAAAGTAGAACCAATTGATCTGGCATTAAAGTCATTGGGAGAGGATAGAGGACTCGTAATTCTTACAACTCCGTCTGGAATTCCATTCGATCAGAACGTTGCAGAGAAATTAGCAAAGCTTGAAAAACCGATCACTCTTATATCAGGATATTATGAAGGAGTGGATCATAGGGTAACAGAGCATCTTGTTGACATAGAACTGTCCCTTGGAAATTATGTAATTTCAGCCGGAGATTTGGCTAGCCTCTGTATTACAGATGCTGTGTCCAGGCTTTTGCCCGGCTTTTTAGGCGACCGAGAGAGCCTGGAAGAAGAATCTCATAACGAAAGGGATGTTTTAGAATATCCACAATATACGAAACCTTCCGATTACAATGGCTGGAAGGTTCCTGAAATTCTCTTGGGCGGAAACCACGCGGCGATCGAATCTTGGCGCAATGCCAATCGAAAGAAAGTCGACCCTGATATTACGAGGAATTTATGAAAGAACTTTTAAAAGGCGGACTTCCTACAGAAGCAAATCGTACCCTGAATTTCAATGTTGGGGATACTGTTAAGGTCCATTATAAAATCCAAGAATCCGGTAAGGAAAGGGTCCAGGTTTACGAAGGAGTTGTGATCTCTATCTCCAACGGCGGAAACGGAAAATCATTCACTGTTCGCAGGATTTCCTACGATGTAGGTGTTGAAAGAGTGTTCCCACTTTATTCTCCTCGTATCGCTAAAATTGAACTAGTACGTAAAGGTAAGGTTCGTCGTTCTAAACTATTCTTCTTAAGAGAACGTTCCGGAAAATCTGCTCGTATTCGCGAGTTGAAAGGCGGAAAAATTCTGGTGGCAGAAGACAGAAAGCGCCAAACTGCAGAAGAAGCAAAAGCTGCTTCTCCTGCTGAAACCGCTGCTGCAGAATAAGAATCTTCTTTAGTTGCGGCAGAATTCTCTGCCGCGATGTTCTTCCTTCTTCTCCTTTTTACTTCTCCCTAAAACCAATGCCTCTCGCAAATTTCGAACCGGAAGAATTGAAATTTTTTCCAGATCATCTCCCTTGCGGGATAGACGAAGCAGGCCGAGGTCCGTACGCGGGCCCTCTATCTGTGGCAATGGTTTCTTTTACACCTGAGGTTTTGGAACAAATCTATTCGGGACAGATCTTAAAAGGACTGAACGATTCTAAAAAACTCACAGAGTCCAAACGTGAATCTTTGTTTCAAGAGATCCAAGAAACTGCCCATAAAACCGCCCACGCATTCTTATCCCATACCTATATAGATCATTACGGGATCAATAGAGCAGTATTAGAAGGTATACTGAAATGTTATAGAAAGGGGTCCCAAGGTCCGATAGAAAGTACCGGAAGAAAACTTCTGCTCTTAATCGACGGAAACTATAATTTTTCCAAATACAAGGAATCGGAAGAGGTAAAACGCCAGTCTTACTATTATAAAAAAGGGGATTCCAGGATCGCGAGTATCGCGGCCGCATCCATAATTGCAAAAGTAAAACGTGATCGTTTTATGAAAGCAATCGCTTCTAAGTTTCCGGGTTATGGATTCGAGGCGCATAAAGGATACGGAAGCGCAGGACATGAACAAGCAATTCGGGATCTTGGACTAGCAAGAATCCACAGAAGGTCATTCACTAAAAAATTCCATGTTTCCGATCCCGCCTCCCAATCCGATTGATAAAAACCAAAGTCCTCAAGTTCGAAAAACGGACAGAGTGCCGGAATCTCATCAGATCTCATTCATTGTCGGATCTTCTACCAAACTCCAAAATCCTGAATTATTCGAAGGCGAATCCAAAGAGGCTCCATTTTTCAGAGTGTGGGTGAAAGAGGGCACCAAGGATGGAAAGGCAAAACTTCTCTGGAAAGGAGAAACATTAGAAGCCGAAACTAAAACAAGTCTTCTGACTGGAGAACAATTACTTTTATCTCGAACCATATCAGGTAATAGTTCAGAATGGAAAATACAGGAAAGGAAACTAACGTTAGAAACGGATGATTCCAAAATATTTTCTCCTTTAGAAAAAGGACTCACCGGAGTTTTGGAGAAGGTACTACATAAGGAAGAAGGTCCCATCTCCGAAGACAGCATTTTGGCCTTCCTCAAAAGCTATTTTCCTCATTTCGAATGGAAATCGGAGACTCCCTATTTCGAGTGGGAATGGGAAGGCGGAAATGCAGAAGGATATTTAGGTGGAACCGATCCAGGTCGTATATTTGTTCTCTTTATGGAGACCAAAGAGGATGGCCCAAGTCTCTACAGATTCCATTGGAAAAAAGAAGATGCATCGGACCTGGTTCTAACCGCTATTTATACTAGTTCTAAATTGTACTTGCATATAGGTCGGAATCGTAAAAAATTTATGCAGTTCTTGGAAGAATCGGGAGTTAGATTCCAGGAACTCAGGATACAATATAAGCCCTCTTTACAGAGAAGGGAATGGACTGCGTGAAATTCGGAATCGCCCTAAAGTTTACACCGGACGAAAATAAAGGCCCCAAAATCCTAGCCAAGGGAGAAGGTCTATTAGGTGAAAAGATCAAGGGTGTGGCTAAGAGACACGGAGTTCCTATAGTGGAGGATGCTCCTTTGGCCGAGGCACTTTCTCCGATACCGGTTGGGCAAGAAATTCCGGAAAATTTATACAGAGCGGTTGCGGGTGTTTTTGCTTTCGTACTCAGCCAAAAAGCGGAAGCAAATTAAGGGAATTTGAAAAAATGAAAAAATTGAACGTGTCCGAATTGAAGCCGGGTATGAGATTTACAAAGCCCGTATATCTGGACAAAGAAAATCTGTTCATCACCTCCAATACTCCGATCACTGATTCGGATCTGGAACGTTTGAAAAGATTCGGGATCACAGAGGTTTTAACCCACGGTGATATCCTAGTGATAGATGTGGATCCTGAAAGATTGGAGACCCAATTAGAGGATTTTATCATCAGCACGATCGTAGACGAGGACCTTCTTCCTTTGAAGGGAATCTACGATAACCTGAACCGCATTAAGGTACAATTTTCCAATCTATATAAAAACACTTTCGCATTAGTACAAGATGTTTATAGAAAAGTTGCAGACGATAAGGTATTTGATTTTGGCCCAGTGAGAGAACAAGGGGAAGCATTAACTGATTTTGTAAGAACCCATAATAATCTTTCCTATCTGATCCTTGGGATGAATAATCCAGGGTATTATTTATATAACCAGATCACTACTTCTTCGTTCTATGCTCTCATCATAGGGAAACTTTTGGACTTCTCTCGCCCTAAGATGGTGGATCTTGCAATTTCTTGCTTGGTGGCAGATGTGGGAATGACAAAGGTCCCCGCGACCATTTCCGAAAAGACGGACCAACTCACTGACGAAGAATACAAATCCATCCTAAAGCATACGATCATAGGTTATCAGGTACTCACCCAAAAGATCAAAATAAAGAATAGTTTGGCAGTCGTGGCTCTACAACACCATGAACGTTTTGATGGAAAAGGTTATCCTCAAAAGATCGCAGCCACTGCAATCGAAGAGAATGCAAGGATCTACGCAATTGCAGATAATTTTTCCGCACTTATCACAAATAGGCCTCATAGACAGAGAGTACTTCCTCATGAGGCAATCAAGTCCATGATCAGTATGGATGTCGGTAAGTTTGATCTAAAAATCGTGCGCACATTCTTGAACCAAGTCTCCTTATATCCTGTGGGTTCTTGCGTGGAACTTTCAGACAAAAGAGTGGGGATCGTTCTGGCGGCAAATGCAGATAAACCTTTAAGACCTTCTATTCGTATTATAAAAGACGAATATGGGACTTTCGTTAGAAATCTGGTTTTGGTGGATCTGGTGAAAGAAAATCATCTCTTCATCGTCAAGGCCCTCGACCTTCAGGAAGCAACAGCAAACTCTTAAAATTTTTTCGGATTTCTTATATTAGGTCCGAAATATTCTCTCCATTTTCCTTTTCCGGGACAGGTCTTTATATGGGACCTGGCTCTAAACGAAAAACACTGAAAGGAAAAGAAGGAGAGAATATTGCAGCAGAACTTCTTAGAGAGCAAGGTCATAGAATTTTAGAAAGGAATTTTAGGATCCAAAAGGGAGAAATCGACATAATCAGCGAGAAAGAAAACGGCAGCTCAGTATTATTTGAGCAGAAACGTTTCCTTTAGAGATCATTTTGTCTCCTTCTCTCTGGCCCTAATTACTGAAAAAAGGGAACTGAAATATTATCTTCATCTATTCTAAAACAATCGTTAAGCGATTTGAAAAACGAGTCGATTTTCGAATTGTCTGCGGGTTCTCAAGGATGAGGACCTTAAATCGTTACAAGGAAGTAACTATGAAAAGCATCCAAATTCTCGGCAACTTGGCCGGGTCCGACCCGTTCGGACCGGACCCAGTGATTCTGAGAAAACGAGGAGTTCCAATCAAGAAGCGGAAATTCGAGGACTATAAGAAGAAGATCGAGGACGAAAACTACATTGATTTCGCAATCGATAAGATCGCTATGGAACTCTCGCATTTCCTGTCAAAGTAACCACAAAAATAAAACCGTCGAAAGAACAAGCTAGGTTACGGCCCTGTTTTCCGGAGACCATCCGGAATTCAGGAAAACAAGGGCCTCCTCCAAATTCCTCAAAAGAACATCCTCCGAACCTTCCAGATCTGCAATCGTTCTCGCTACCTTTCTAAAATGAGCCACTTTACGAATGCTGAACTTTTGATCATGAATTGCTTTCCAAAAGTATATTTCACACTCCTTGGAGAGAGGGATCATTCTTTCTACTTCTTCTCCTCTTAATCTTCCGTTATAGAGTTTTCCAGTTTCTCTAAATAATCTTCTTCGCTGAATATCTGCCGCAGATTGGATGGAGTCTCGGATGGATTTTAGATTTATAGAGACTTTCTCTCCATCCGCATTTCTATAAAAACCTATATGATAGAATATCTCGATCCGATCCAAAAAAGGGCCGTTAAAAGTAGATTGATAGTTTCTAATACTTGCCACGCTGCAGTTACATTCTTTGATTAAGGTTTGGTAATATCCACAGGGACAAGGATTAGTCGCTCCTATAAACAAAAAAGAGGCAGGGTAGGTAATAGAACCCCTGATCCTTGAGATCGTAATTCTACCTTCTTCCATCGGTTCCCGTAATGCTTGTAAATTCCTAGAATGGAATTCTGCAAGTTCATCTAAGAATAATATTCCATTTCCAGCCAGGGAAACTTCTCCCATTTTTAAACTACTAGAACCTCCCACCAGTGAAATATCGGATATAGTGTGATGGGGACTTCTAAATGGTCTGTCTACTTCTGTGTCGGATAGAATCTCTTGTAAGGAACGAATGCCCAATAATTCTATTCCTTCTTTCTCATGGATCTTTGGAAGAAATCCATGAGCCAGTTTTGCAAGCATTGTCTTTCCAGCCCCCGGCGGACCTGACAATAAACAATGATGATATCCCGCACTTGCGATCTGAACCGCTCTTATTGCAGGCAATTGGCTTTTATAGGATTCAAATTTCCAAGGAAGAATTTCGGATCTGATCTTTATCTCACATTTCGGCTCTGGACTCATCTGTCCTTTGGCCAAAGAGACTAAATCTTTTAGATGAGAGATTGTATAGATCGGAAACTTTCCGAGGACAGAAGCCTCCTTTCTATTTTCAAAGGGAACGACAGCAGCTGTAAAACCGGCACTATCCAACCCGGAAAGTATAGGCAGAATTCCCTTCAGTGGTTTTACGGAACCATCCAGTCCGAGCTCACCAAGAAAAAGAAATCGTTCTAGTTTTTCAGAATTAGGTAATTGCTCAGTTAAGTATAAAATCCCGGCAGCGATTGGAAGATCTAAGTATGTCCCTTCTTTTTTTCTTCCTGCAGGAGCAAGATGGACCAGAATATTCTGGAGAGAGTATTCGAATCCGCTGTTCTCAATTGCGATCCTGATCCTATCGGCAGATTCTTTGATGGAAGGGCTGGGAAGTCCCGTTATCATGAACCTGGGAATCCCTCTTTTGATATTGATCTCTACAGATACCGGAAAGGGAAGTATTCCCTCCAAGGACGCTCCCAGAAATTTGGTCAGTTTACATGTCTCCATAACCGGGACAGGTGCGGAAAAATTCAGGCCTCGCGCTTTTTTTCTAAAAACTAGTTTATCACTTCCGGACCTTCAGTAAGTTATGCATGAAATGGTGCGATTCTTCGCTTTTTTACTGGCTCTATTTACCATACAGTGCGGGGCCAGGCTGATCAAAAAAGAGAAGTTATTCGAGATCAACGAGCATTACCAAGATAAGATATATAGTCTCAAAAAAGACACAAAAGTCTCCATGACCGAAACTTTTAAGAAGGGGATGTTGGTCCGAATCTACATCGAATCGACTCCTTCCCTGATTAAAGTGAAATGTTTCCCTGCGGACCAAAAAAGGGAACATGCTATCGGCAGGCTGATTGCTTATCAGGTGAACGATGATTTAGAGAAAAAGACCATCAGTATAGAGGATTTGGATAAGATCGTTGCAAATGAGCTCACGGAATATAAAAAGAAAAAGTAGCCGTCGTTCCCCCCTAGGTTCAAGAAGGCATCCCGGTGCGGCCGATATTAAATATGTGAAACGGACGATTCTTTGCCTTCCCATTATATCCGCCATGATGGCTTCGGCTTTATCGGCCGATCCTCTCAAAAATTACGAAAACGCGATCAACGATTACGCGAATAAGGATTCTTCCTTCTTTACAGATAAGGAAGAACGCAAGATCAAACAATTATTCTCCCAATCCCCGGAAGAATGGGAAGAAGACAAATATTCTTCTCTTAGCTATCATAAAGATAAGTCCAATTTGGAACTTCCTTCTTTCATTAGCATCAATCCTATTGTTTCTTCCAAGATAGTTAGCCAAAGCGGCTTTATTATAAAATCCTATATTGTAAAACCTAAGGATACTTTATTCAGGATCGCTAAATCCTTAAAAACCACTGCTGCTAAAATTTCAGAAGCAAACGGTTTAAACAAAGGTTCGGTTCTAAAAGTAGGGCAAAGTTTAAGTGTTCCTGTAAAAGTAGGAAATGCTTCCCGTCAAAAGATAGAATACAAAAGAGTTTTCATCACACCGGTTTTAGGAGCTAGGTTTTCTTCCAGATACGGAAAGAGAAAGGATCCATTCCACACAGGTGGAGGAGGCTACCATACGGGAATAGATATGGCTGGCCCTCAAGGAGCACCAATCTTAGCTTCCGCAGATGGAGTAGTAAGTTTTGCCGGAGTGAACGGCGGTTACGGAAACTCAGTCATCATAGATCATCCAAACGGCTATAGAACCATGTATGCGCATTGCGCTAAAATTACAGTGGAAGAGGGAACGAAAGTGAAAGCTGGCACGGTCATAGGTGCCGTAGGTCGCACAGGCTCCGCCACAGGTTCCCATCTCCATTTCGAGGTGTTCTATAACGGAAAAAGGATCAATCCTGAGGTGGCACTTAGGAAGACCTTAAAAATTGTTACCAACCTGGACCCAGGCAAGGTAGCGAAACTTTAACCGATCATCTTTCCAAAAGCCGGGACCATTATTTGGATCCGGCTTTTTTAGAATGATTCCGTGAGACTATCCGAAGGGCGCAATGAACGCAATTTTTATCGAATTCAGAAAACATACATTCTATGTTCTGATCCCTGTCGTGATATTTTTTTCCTTCTCTCTGGCATATCTATGTAGAGGGATACTTCTACTTTTTCTGACCCCGAATGTGCAAACAGGTTCCTCCACTTCAGCACCCAGAAGACCGGTCGCAGAGAATTCTATCACCATCGAGATGTCCAAAGAGATGGTAACCGGTTCTTTATTTAGGGGAAGTTTAGCTCCTCCTCCTGGGGAAACTCCTGCTGGTGTAGATGGCAGTCCGGGAGCACCTCCAGATACCGGAGAAGGTGAGGAGATGAGAATTACAGGAACCTTAAGCGGGCACTGGAGTTTTGCACGAGTCACTATTTTAGAAAAAGGGAAACAAAACGCGGAAGAATTCGCGATGGGAGAAGCTGTGGGCGGCTACAAAGTAAAGTCCATTCTTCTGAACCATGTTGTTTTAGAAAAAGGAGGCCAATCTCTCAAAGTCGAGATAGGCCAAACACCGGGAGAAGCAAGGGCTAAACTAGGAGCCCAGGCGGATGTCCCTGGAGGACCACCTGCGGCTGATACAGTTCGTAAAATTCTGTCCAGACAGGACGTGAATAGGAAATTAGCTAACGTGGCTGAACTTTATAAGGGAAAGTTCGGTCCTTATTTGGAAAATAACACGATCGCGGGTTACAAAATATACAGCATAGGCAGCGATCATATTTTTTATTCTTTGGGAGCTAGGACCGGAGACGTGGTGCGACGGGTAAACGGAATGCCCTTAAACGATACGGTGAAAATGATGGAAATATGGAATTCCTTGAAAACGGCCGATAAAGTATCCGTAGACGTAGAGAGAATGGGCAAGATATTGTCCTATGAATTCATCATCCGGAATTAAAGATTAAATGCGCAAAACAGATTTACGATCCAGATATTTGAGAAACGCAACATTTGCGTTTTTACTTCTTCTTTCGGTGAACGAGGGTTTACTCTCCCAAGCCTCCAAAAAAGGTACTAAGAGAAATACGACCCCGTCTGCAGAAGATACAAAGGAAAAAACCTTTTATGCTAACTGGAGAGATACTGAACTTAATGATTTTCTAAAAGGGATGAGCGCAATCCTAAAGAAAAACATTCTCTTGGATGAGAGTTTAAAAGGTAAAAAGATCACAATCATCTCCCAAAGAGAGATCCCTATCAAAAACGCATTTCCTTTCATGAAGGCAGTTTTGGAATCCATGGGATTCGCGATCGTAGAAGAAGTGGACCTGATCACTATCGTAAAATTGAAGGATGCACTTGCCAGATCTCCTTATGTAAGAGTAGGTAAAGAACCTATTCCCGAAACGGAAGCGTTAGATAATCGTATTATTACACAGATCATTCCCGTTGAAAACGTTAAACCGGAAGAATTGGAACCTATCTTAAAAAGATTAACTTCTCCTAATACAGATATTATCGTTTATAGAAATACGAATACGATCGTACTTTCAGGTTCTACCGCTGACATCAATAAACTTCTAACTTTAGTAAATGAGTTGGATGTAAGGCCTGATGAAACCACTCCTGGGGCAGTTGCTTCTGCTGGTGATGTCCATATTTATACGTTAGAATTTAGCGAAGCGGAGAAGATTGCAGCTACTCTGATCAAATTAGATAATCCTATGGTAGGAGATCTTCCTGTTGCAAGCGGTGCACCTGGTGCACCACCTCCTCCTGCGCCTAAAGTAGAAAAGATCAAAGCAGTTGCTCATAAAGAATCCAACTCAGTGATCGTAACCGCGACTGAAGCGGAATGGAATGAGATCCGTAAAATTATCCGAGTTTTAGATTCTGCAAGAAAGCAGGTTCTATTAGAAGTATTGATCGTGGAACTTTCTTCCACTGATACAAATGACTTCGGCATTGACTGGAGATTCCAAGGACAAGGTCCTTATAGCCAGTTCAACTCGGGTCTTGCTAAAGAAGGAAATATCATCAATTCTAGTGGTAGGATCAACCCGAACCTAAACACTTTATCCGGATTCTCTCTCGGTTTCGTCCAAGCAGGTGCACAACAGATCTTAGGTATCTTAAGTGCAAACCAAGGAAACGAGAATTTTAACGTATTATCAGCTCCTCAAGTTCTTACCTTGGACAACCAAGAAGCAGAGATCAACGTTGGACAAGACGTTCCAGTTAGAACCCAAAGCCGTAACGCAGGTTTGGGTGGTGCAAACGCTGTGACAGTGGACAACTATGAATATCGTCCAACAGGTATTAAGTTAAAATTCACTCCTCACGTGAATAAGAACAACCGGATCACTTTAGATCTTTTACAAGAGATCAAAAATATTGCCTCCATCGCTCTTGCCGGAGGAAACCCAACATTCAACAGAAGGGAAGTAAAAACTACGATCACTATCGATAATAGACAAACGATCGTGATCGGGGGTTTGATCTCCAACGATAAACAAAAACGTCTGATCAAGATCCCGTTACTTGGCGATATCCCTTATCTGGGTTGGATCTTCCGTAGAACTACTGAACAGTTAAAAAAGACCAATTTGATGGTTTTTATCACTCCACATATCTTGGATAATCGTGAACTTGCTGATAAGATGACTGTTAAGAAGAAACTACAGCAAGAAAGATATGAAATTGAAAGGGAAAGGGTTCTAAACAAGGAAGCCACCATCAAGGAACGCGGAGAATAATACAGTGAAAACTCTAGGTGATATTCTCGTAGAAGACGGGGTCATATCCGCCAAGGATCTAGAAGACTCTCTCAAACTACAAAAAAAGAATCATTTACCATTAGGGCATATTCTTCAGAAAAAGGGCATCGCAGGAGAAGTAGACGTTCTCAAGGCGATGGCCCGCCTGTACAAAATGGAATTCCGGGAAAAACTGGATTTCAAGGGAATGGAAGAAGTTTACGACCGTATCCCCCTAAAGCTTATCCAAAAAAGTAAAATAGTTCCTTTCGAACTAAATAAGAAGAATGTTAAAATTGCGGTGTCCGATCCTACGGATCTTCACCCGATGGACGATGTACGTTCTGCATTAAAAGAATTTAAAATAGAATTCATACTCGCACCTGAACCGGAAGTGATGAGGCTTATCCACTCCCAGTTCGATACTACATCCGCAGCTGCAAAAGATATGCTGAATGAAATGGAAGGTAGTTTCTCTGAACTCGCAGAAGGTTTTGATAACGAAACAATCGACCTTTCAGACGACGCTCCTATCATCAAGATGGTGAACGTGATCCTTTCTCAAGCGGTAAATGAGAGGGCTTCCGATATTCACGTAGAACCTTACGAAAAAAGCCTAGTGGTTCGTTATAGGATAGATGGTATTCTGCATAATGTTTTGACTCCCCCTAAGTCTTATCATGCAGGGATCACTTCTCGTATTAAGATCATGTCCAACCTGAACATTGCAGAGAATAGATTACCTCAAGACGGTAGGATCAAACTCAGACTTGCAGGAAAGGATGTGGATATCCGGGTTTCTACAATTCCTTGTCAGTTCGGAGAACGTATCGTTATGCGTCTCTTGAATAAAACCGATCAGAAATATTCCTTGGAAACAATGGGATTCTATCCGGATCTTGTAAAAACACTTCGTACTCTAATTTACGAACCACACGGTATTATCTTAGTAACCGGTCCTACTGGATCCGGTAAATCCACCACGTTATATTCCGCTCTAACTGAGCTGAATACTGAAGAAAGAAATATCATCACCTGCGAAGATCCAGTGGAATATCAGATAGATGGTGTTTCTCAAATGCAGATGCAGGAGAAGATCGGACTCACATTTGCGACCGGGTTACGCGCTATTTTACGTCAGGACCCGGACGTTATCATGGTGGGGGAGATCCGGGATGAGGAAACTGCTAGGATCGCGATCCAAGCTTCCTTAACCGGTCACTTGGTATTTTCCACTTTGCACACCAACGATGCGGCTTCTGCTGCCACAAGACTTGTGGATATGGGAATTGAACCTTATCTTATTACTTCTACAGTATTGGGATTTATGGCCCAACGACTTGTAAGAACTATATGCAAAGAATGTAAAACTTCTTATAAGCCTACACCTCAGGAATTGGAATCCATCGGAATTTCCAAGAAGGATCTAAAAGGTGGAGTTTTATACAAAGGCAAAGGTTGTTCACATTGTATGAACACCGGGTTTAAGGGAAGAACAGGGGTTTATGAACTTCTGATCATAGACAGTAAGATCAAAAATGCAATACTTGCCGGATCGGATACGAACAAGATCAATGATGTCGCTTTAGAAAACGGATTTGCTACCATGAGAGATTATGGTATCCGAAAAGTATTGGATGGAGTTACCACCCCGGATGAAGTTCTAAGGGTGACTTAAGTTTTCCTTCCATGGCACTTTTTACTTATACTGCGTTTAACAAAAAAGGAAAGGAAGAGAAGGGGATTATAGATGCCCCCAATATCCAATCCGCAAGAGCAAAACTTAAAGGAAAAGGTCTATACGTTCGCCAAATTTCAGAAGATGCGGAAAGAAAGGACAGAGAACTTTTTCCATTCTTAGCAAAACTTCTTTATAGAGTTCCTAAAAAGATCATAGGTCTTTTTTCCAGACAGCTCGGAACTCTTTTGGGTGCAGGTATTCCTTTAGATAAATCTCTTTCCAGTATTATTGAACAAACTGACCACGAAGTATTTCGTAAAGTAGTGATCGCGATGCAGGCGGATATTACCGAAGGAAGTTCTTTATCCGATTCGATGAGAAAACATCCGGATGTATTTCCGAACCAGTATCCTTCTCTTGTTTCCGTAGGAGAAAGAACAGGTGATTATGAAACTGCACTCATGCGTCTTGCTGAGATGGAAGAAAAAAACCTACAGTTAAAAGGTAAGGTCACAACAGCGCTTGTTTATCCGGGAATTATTTTCTGTCTTTTACAGATCGTTATCATATTCCTACTTACCACAGTAGTTCCTCAGATCGAACATCTATTCGTAGAGTTTAATGCAACACTTCCTATGATTACTCAGATCGTAATCGGAAGTTCCAAACTTCTGACGGGGTATTGGTTTCTTATCTTTCCTGCAATCGGTGCAATGGTTATAGGCTTCTTCTTTTATAAATCCACGCCGGAAGGTAAGGAAAAATGGGAGAAGTTCGTTCTTAGGATACCGATCATCCGAACTCTCAATAAAAAAGTACTCATATCCAATTTTGCTAGGAACCTAGGAATCCTTCTTACAAACAGGGTTCCTCTCATTATTTCTCTCCAAATCGTAGAACAGATCGTTAACCATTCCGTTTTCGGACAAGAAATCAGAAATGCATGCGATAGAATTCGAGAAGGAGAGAAACTTTCTGCTGCATTCACTGGGTCAGAGATATTGCCACAACTAGTTATAGGTATGATGTCTGCCGGAGAAGTTTCGGACCGAGTTCCTGAGATGTTAAATAAACTCGCGGAAATCTATGACCAAGAAGTGGATTCCGCTTTAAAAAATGCAACCCAGGCAATCGAACCTTTGATGCTTGTTTTTATGGGTTTTGCGATTGGTATCATTATGGCGGCGATCATCGTTCCGATGTTCAGCTTGACCCAAAACTTGCAAGGTATATAACAATAGAAATAGGAGAACCGACTTTGAAAACGGGAAACAAACGGAGAAAAGGATTCACTCTTATCGAATTAGCGATCGTTGTCGCCATTTTAGGTGCTTTGATGACTATCATTCTTGTCAGCGTGGATTTCGGTGGAGTAAGCCTCGAGACTGCAAAGATGAAGATCAAAAAAGACAAACAGGAACTTAGATTACATTTGGAAAGATACGCTTCCAAATTCGGAAGTTATCCTAGCGAAGAGCAAGGTTTAGACGCATTAGTTGAAAGACCAACTAACGGAGAAATTCCTGAGACCTGGATCCCAATGGTAAGCAGCAAGGATTCTATCAAAGATCCATGGAAAAACCCATATAAGCTCAGATATGATGGAGCGGGTGAGATCCAGATCATTACTTTTGGTCAAGACAAAGCAGAAGGCGGAGAAGGTTTGAACTCGGACTTTGATATCACTAAAGAAGAACAATATCCTCCTCAATTCGCTTCTGCATCCGGCGCTAAAAAATAAATCAAATGGGCCCAAGAGCGAAAGGCCGGATCCGTTCCGGCTTCACATTGATCGAATTGGGAGTCGCAGTGTTCCTGATTGGAGTGATGTTCGCTCTTGTGCTTCCTTCCTTAGTTAATTTACTCACGCCTGGTGCCCAAGAAGAAGCGATGTTATTGCATGACGTTGTGAACTTCTGTTTTCGTAGGGCAAAGATCAACCAGAGAACAGTCTATCTTCAGTTGAACGTAGATACTGAAACTTATACCATCATAGATATGGAAAGGGACGATACCGGCCTGAAAGAAGTTCCAGTATTCAAAGACAGAGAACTTCCTAGCTCTTCTGCAATCGTAGATGTGATGGATGGAAGAGGTTATAGATATAATACAGGAAAGATCAGAATTCCATTCTCTCCTATGGCAGTAGCGGAAGATTTTTATATCCATTTAGGTCCGGATCCGGAGATCAAGAGAACCCTTATCATTAAACGTTACGGCGGTAAATCGGAAATAGAAGACGGGGAAGTTGTAGTTTCCAAGGAACAATTGGAAGAATACAAACGTAGCGAGCAATATGGTACGAGTAAGTTTTAAAAGAAAAAACCCTCTTAAAAAAAGACAAGGTTTTACTATTTTAGAAATGACCCTGGCGTTTGCACTCGCTGCAGGTTGGCTCCTCTATGTACTCATGGTAGTTTCCGAAGGAATACGACTTAAAAAAGTTGCGGCACTTCAGATAGAAGCAACTCATTTAGCAAAAATTAAAATGGCCCAGATAGATTCTGCTACCATTCTACAAGCGGATACAAGTTCCGGGGAAATTCCAGGATACAAAGACTGGAGATTTACCACGATCATCAAAGAAGAGAACTTGGATCTTCTAAAAATGGCTGGAAAAGATAGCGGCAAAAAGCCGGAGGACCTTCTAGGAGGTGCAAACTCCAGCATGAATCAACTTATTGCAAAAAGGACCGGGAATAATCAAGGTTCTGCAACAGGTGGACTTATCGCAGTATTTCATATTTATGTAACAATAGAATACCCCACAGGTGGCAGAGATAACCAAGGGATTCCAGTAAAAGAACAGTACACGATCGAGACCTATAAGGCGAGGATGAATTGATATGGGAATAGCTTCTCAACATTCAATATTTCTTAAGTCTATTCGTAAAAGAAGAAGGTCTGGATTTACGCTGATAGAATTAACGATTGTTGCCGCGTTACTCGGGGTTCTACTCGGAATGGTATTCGGAACTTATGCTACTATCTTAAAAGTTACTCGTCCAACTTCCGGCTCGGAAGGTGTGGATAGAGAAAAAGCGATCTCCGTTATCGAAAATATTCGAAGTACATTGACCATGGCATATTATTTCCAAACGGAAAAAAATCTGGTCTTCGTAAGTAGAAAAGGACGCAAATCGGAAGATGGACCAAGGCATCCTGGAGAAAGTACTAAAGATCATTTTATAGTATTCGCAGCAGTCCATCCAAACTCGGAAGAAGTCGCTCTTCCTGAAGTAAGAGAAGTAGAATATTATCTAAAACAAAAAGACGGCACTGATTATTATAAATTAATGAGAAGAGAAGATGAGATAGTAGATCGTTATCCATTCGTAGGCGGACAAGAATACGAGTTATTGGATAATGTAAAATCCCTCTCTTTTAAATTTTCCAAAACAGGAAAAGAATGGGAAGAAGAATGGGATTCCTTCCAAAGAAAAAGTATCCCTCGTCTTATTCGAATAGAGATCATCGCGAATATGGGAAACAAAGAAAGACGTTTTGAAACTCTTGCTTTCCCTGGGATGCTTCTGAAATGAATTCAGGTCTTGGTCTAAAAGGCAGAAGATTTTCGAGAAGAAGAGGAGCAATCGTCATGCTTCTGGTTGGAGGTATAGGTGTAGCTGCACTAACAACCACCTTGGATTTTGCGGAAAGATCAATGGCAGAATATAAAATTTCCCAAGGAGAAATGTCCGGATTCAAAGCTTCTCTTTTAGCAAAAGCTGGATTCCAAGGTGCATTAGCAGCACTCAGAAAAATCCCGGAAGAACAATTATACCAATCCGGGATAGGTCTAAATCCACCGCCGGTCCCAATGGGAGGAGGATGGATTTATTATAAGATCCAGGGAGAAGATGGAAAAATTAATCTGAATTCTATCTTCAATGCAGACACAAAAGAACTGAATTTAAGAAACCAAGAAATGGCCCAAAGACTTCTGGAACGTTTGGGCATGAAGAGAGACCTATTCAACCCGGTGGTGGATTGGCTGGATGACGATAGCCAAGGTAATTTCGAAATTTCATATTATGAAAAACTGACCCCGCCGAGAAAGATCAAAAACGCATACATGTATTCTCTTTCTGAGCTTACCTCTGTGAAAGGTTTCGATCCTAAAATAGTGTACGGTTCCCAAAAACCCCCGGACTATGAACAAAAGTATTCCAAGGATTTTATGTCCGACGAGGAAAAAAGCCTGATCGGAGAGTCTGATTTCGTTCTGGCAAATAATTTGACCGCATTTGTTCCCTTCCAGAGAAACTACGACGATAGAATCAACTTGAACGCCGCACCGTACTTCGTTTTAATGTCTCTATCCGATTTTATGAACCGTCAAACCGTTCTTCAGATCATGAAAATGAAGATCAAAAAGGGCGGTTACCTGAAAGAAATTAAGGATCTGGAAACTATCCCAGAATTCCAGGTACCTTCGGTGGGTGGACTTTCTCTCTATAAAGAATTAGCAGGAGAAGGAACCGATGTCTCCGGTGGAAGGATCAAAACAAAGGGTGAAATATTCCGGATCAGTGCAGTCGGGGAAGTAGAAAGAAACTATAATAGTAAAAAAAGTTCCGATGTTATGAAAGGACCTAAGATTGTTCGTAGGATCACCGGAATTTTTGACCTGACCAATAACCTGATGCTATATTATAGAGAAGATTAATGTTCTTATACGAAAAGTTTTTAACCGTAGATTACGGTACAAATTCTGTAAAAGGTGTTCTGTTTCAAAGAGTTGCAGGGAATCTGACTCTACTTAGAGCAGAGACCATGCCTATCTCCAGAATGGAAGAAAAGGAATATGAAACAAATGTACTTCGTTTCATAAACACATATTTTGCAGAAGAACATGCAATCGTACTTTCACTTTCTTTAGACAGACTTTTTGTAAGAGAGATTTCCATTCCTTTAACTACAGAAAAAGCGGTGAGAGAAGTAATCCCTTTCGAAATAGAAAGTAGGGTTCCTTTCCCAATGGAAACAGTAGAAGTCCTCGGTTCCGTTTGGAGGATAGACCAAGAAAAATCGGACGTAATCACTTATACTTCTCATCATTCAGAGTTTGATACATTAGCTTCTCCATTTCTGGAATCCAGCCTTGTGTTTCGTGGGATCTTCGTGGATTCAGTATGTCTAGGTTCCGTTATCTCCAAACATTTACATAAAGAGATACAATTCGCAAATGTTGCTCAGTTGGATATTGGCGGCAAAAAATCCATCCTGAATGTTACCAAAGATGGAAAGATCGCTCACACTCGTTTTCTTTCCGTTGGAGGGGATACTCTTACGGAAGAAATTTCTAAAGCATTAAAGATCCCTAAAGATAAGGCAGAAGCTTTAAAGACCAGTATCCAATTCGAACCATTTCATTCTCCTGAGGATGGTTTGAATTTATTTGCAAAAGAATACAAACTCAAAGTTGCAGATATCAAAAAGGCATTTGCAATCGCTCAGGAATTTTTCACATCCTTAAGCGAAGAAGTCCGCAGAAGTTTTCTTTCTTTAGAAGAAACAGAAAGACCTGAGGTAGTATACCTTTCAGGAGAAGGAAGTAAGGTCAGGGATTTGGAATCCTATATAGGAGAAAACCTTGGGATCCAAGCCAGAAGATATGATTTCTTAAGCGCGGATCCGGATAGGTTCGCTACCTGCTATGGGATGGCGTATCATCTGATCCAATCTAAAAAAGCTAAAATAGATTTTTTAGAAACTCCTTATGTAAAAAGACTTAATAAGAACTTATTCGATATAAGTATATTTAAACCTCATATTATCTTGAGTTCTGTTTCTTTCGTACTCTTGATCGGAGTATTTTTCTTAGGGATTATTTCCGATAAAAGAAAGTTAGCAGCTGCCAATAAGATCCTAGCTGAAAAAGTAAAATCCAGTACCGGTTCCAGCGTTCCTTCTAATAGAGATCCTATTGAATTTGCCAAAAGCCTAAGAGATGGTGCAGAAAGAAAAACCGAACTCTATAGAAAGTATCTCTCCAAACCGAGTGTATTGGACGTACTACATGAAATTTCCTTAAAGTTTCCAGATCCGGGAATGCAACCTTTCTTATTCCAAAGTATTACTTATGATAATGGTTCCGTATCCATCCAAGGTGCCGTAAACGAGATCTCTGAAATCGGAAAAGTACAGGATTCCTTGGCCCGTTCTCCAATGTTCAAAAACGTAAAATTAGATAGTAACCGTCCGAACTTCGGACTCAAAACATTTAAAGTCTCCTTTGTGATCAAGATGGAGGTGACCTCTAAAATCGAAGAAAACGATTAAGGGGAATCGTCTATGTGGCAAAAATTACAACCTAGGGAAAAACTTTTATTAGTTATTGCTGCCGGACTGATCGTGGTCCTGCTATTATTCTTAGTAGTCCGTAAAATTTACAGGCTTAGGACCGATCTTTCTGAAACAGTAAACAATACTCCCGGACTAGTCGCGCAGTTGGATAAAACAATCTCTGATTATCTATTTTTCAGATCACTGGAAAATGTGAACACAGGAGAGAATGATCAAAGTGCGTTTGCCGCAAAGTTAGAAAGGATCTTTTCCGATAATGGAGTTAAGGATAGAATTTCTACAATGAGACCTATCCCTGCAAAAGCAATCGACAAAGGAAAATACCAAGTAATCGTTTTCGAAGTGAATTTAAGAGGTGTGCCTCTGGAAAACGTCATGTCTGTGTTGTATGATATAGACAAAGGTAATAAGGTAAACGCGAGGGTTGAATATTTCCAAACCAATAAGCCTTACCAAGACAAAAATACCTACGACGTGAACATGAAAATTGCGGCCTATAGTGTCGCTCCCGGAAAATAAGATGGCTCGCGCAAAAAAGATAGAAATAGAAGATGAGGAAGAATTAATCTCCAACGAGGAAGAAGAGTTCCTCACGATGGAATTGGAGGAATTACCTCCGGATGGATTAGAGGAAGAAGATACTCCCAGATTTTCACTAAAACAAAAACTTATATTGATCGGAAGTGGGCTTAGTTCCTTTCTTCTTTTTTTGATCCTATTATTTCCCTATGAAAACATAGTCCGGCAGTTAATGAGTTCATCCTCCGGACAACCAAGCAGTATATTTTTTAACGAGTTATCGGTTTCGGTCCTACTCGGAAAAGTTTCCGTAAAATCCATGGAGATCATGGGCCAAACATTCAAGATCAGATCTAAAGATGCTCAGATCAAGGCAGGACTTTTTTCTTTATTGAGAAAAAAGGTAAACGGTGATTTTGAAATTGAAGAGTTAGAAGTAGATTACGATGGCCAAACTCTCGGAAACATAGGAGAGTTAGAAGGTCATTTGCAGTTGGATTCTTTATCTGTCCCTGCAAGTAGATTCGGCGGTGCATTCTCTCTTAAAATGCCGGAAGGAAAATTCGGATCTTTCCCTAATCTTCCTGAAATTCCTTTTATAGGAAAAATAGAAAACTTTTTCATAAATAAAATACTTATCACTTCCAGAATTGACCAAGGAATGGTAGAGTTCGAAGAATTTATTATAGATACGTCCGTCGCAAGATTGGATCTTCATGGGAATCTAAGACTTTCGGATTCACTACCTAATTCCCAATTAAATTTAAGAGTTTGTTTCGAGTTAGAAAGAAATTTTGCCTCTGCGGCAGAGAATCAGATCATTGTAGGTGCATTGGATCTTTTAGAAAAAGGCGGAAGTGGAAAATGTATCCCAATCACTGGGACCTTCCAAAGACCTGAATTCAAGATCCCTGGCTTGAACGCTCCCGCCGGTTTACCTGGCGCAGGCCCTGTTCCTTAATTAAACAAATTTTTAAACTTCTCTCAAACGAAATAGAGCAGGAGAGAATATTCATTTTTTCTAAAGATACAAAAAAGCCTCAAGTGATTGCGCCACCTGAGGCTTTTCTTTTTATCCGGACTGGACTCTTAGATCAAGAGCACCCAGTGGTCGCCCCGCAAGACATACATTTCAAGCAGGAACCGTTTCTTACCATTTCGAAAGATCCACATTCTGTGCAGGAATCTCCGGTATATCCTTTGATCCTTGCCATTTTGATCTCTTCCATCAAAGCAATCCCTGAACTCGGTTTTTCCGTCCTCATCATTTGAGAGTAGGAAATTGTTTCCGGCTCAGAAGCAGGAGCAGTCTCCACCACTGTAGCCGCAGGTTGAGAAACAGGCGCCTTAGGCTGGATGGACTCAGAAGATTTTCTGGATCCAATCTCATCTCCTCTTAGATCTTCCGGAGCTACTTGGCCAAGATCGTATCTTCCCAAGTAAGTGATCGCAAGTTCTCTAAAGATGAAATCGATTACGGAAGTGCTCATTTTGATATGTTTATTTCCGGTCACGATACCATTTGGCTCGAATTTGAAGAATGTGAATGCATCCACAAACTCTTCTAATGGCACTCCATGTTGTAGACCTAAGGAAACGGAAATCGCGAATGCGTTCATCAAACTTCTGAACGCCGCACCTTCTTTGTGCATATCCACGAAGATCTCTCCGAGTTGTCCGTCCTCGTATTCACCAGTTCTTAAATAAACTTTGTGACCACCGACTACTGCTTTTTGAGTATAACCCGCTCTTCTATTAGGAAGTTTACGTCTGTGGGATATATACTTATAAACGATCTTTTCCGCAAATTGAGAAGGATCTTTAGCGACCGCAGCTTCTACGATCTCTTCTTGTTCTTCTAATTCGATTCCGTTTAGAAGTTCCAATACTGAGTTCAAAGGTTGAGAAAGTTTGGATCCGTCACGATAAAGAGCATTCGCTTTTACCATCATCTTCCAAGAGATATAGTATGCGTTTTTGATATCTTCGATAGTTGCATCTTCCGGAAGGTTGATGGTTTTAGAGATCGCACCGCTGATAAACGGCTGAGCAGCAGCCATTGTACGGATATGGGACTCATAGGAAAGATAACGTTTTCCGTATTTGCCACATTTGTTTGCACAATCGAATACCGGATAATCTTTCTCTTTTAAGTAAGGAGCGTTCTCGATGGTCATTGTTCCACAAACATAGTCGTTTGCTTTATTGATCTCATCTTTAGAGTAACCTAAATGCTCAAGAAGATTGAATGTGAAAGAATCATAAGTTTCTTTTGCGATTCCCAAATTCTTTTGTAGGAAGTTCTCACCTAAATTGAACTTATTGAATGCGAAATTGATATCGAACGCATAAGGAAGAGAAGCTTCTACTTTTTCCAAGATCTCGTTCGTGAAACCTTTTTCTTTCAGGCTTTGGGTATTGATTACTGGAGCTCCGTTTAAGGTAGCATGTCCCTTACAATAATTAACGATAGATTCGATCTCAGAAGGGGAGTATCCCAATTTGCGAAGAGCCAAAGGAACGGATTGGTTGATAATTTTGAAATAACCACCACCCGCTAATTTTTTGAATTTCACAAGAGCGAAATCAGGCTCGATACCAGTAGTATCACAATCCATTACAAGACCGATAGTTCCTGTAGGTGCAATCACTGTAACTTGTGCGTTTCTGTATCCGTGAGCTTCTCCCAAAGAAACTGCATTATCGGAATCTTCCTGAGCAGCTTTTAAAAGGTAAGAAGGGCAGTAGGCAGGATCAATTCCAACAGGAGTGATAGTCAGACCTTCATAATCTTCGGAAGGAACATTATAAGCCGCTCTCTTGTGGTTTCTTAGAACTCTAAGCATATGCTTTTTGTTCTTCTCATAACCAGGGAACGGCCCCAATTCTTTTGCCATTTCCGCAGAAGTAGCATAAGCGGTCATATGCATGATAGAAGTGATGGCACCAGTGATTGCCATCGCTTCTTTAGAATCATAAGGAATTCCCATGATCATCAATGCAGAACCAAGGTTTGCATATCCTAGTCCAAGAGTTCTGAACTTATAAGAAAGTTCTGCGATCTCTCTGGAAGGGAACTGAGCCATGGTCACGGAAATCTCTAAGATAATTGTCCAAAGACGGCAAAGATAACGGAAACTTTCTACATCAAAAACAAGAGTTTCCGGATCTACAAATTTCTGTAAGTTAGCAGAAGCCAGGTTACATGCAGTATTGTCCAAGAACATGTATTCTGAACATGGATTGGAAGCATTGATGTTTCCATCTTCAGGACAAGTATGCCATTCGTTGATGGTAGTATGATATTGTGTTCCTGGGTCTGCAGAAGACCAAGCTGCAAAAGAAATTCTATCCCAAAGATCTCTTGCTCTGATCGTTTTTGCAGGTTTAGCAGCTCTTTTTTCTTTGAGAGCTTTTTCCTTTTCAGTTCTGTTATATAAATGCCAAGGAAGATCTTGTTCAACGGCAGTCATAAACTCATTTGGAAGACGAACTGAGTTATTACTATTCTGTCCAGAAACAGTATTATATGCTTCTGATTGCCAATCGGTTGTTAATTCTTCGAATATTAATTCTTTATAACCTTGTCTAGCAAGATCGATCACTCTTTTGATATAATTATCAGGAATTAAAACTTTCTTAGCTTCTACGATGGTTTTCTTAAGAGCGGCATTCTTTTTAGGTTCGAAACGATCCTCTCCCTCCATCTCGTAACAAGCTTTCATGATCGCATTCAAATGTCTGTTGTTCAGAATGGATCCGGTTACAAGAGAAGCTACTTTTTTCTCTTCTTCTACTTTCCAATCTACGAAACGATCGATATCCGGATGATCTACATCCAAACATACCATCTTAGCTGCACGACGAGTGGTTCCTCCGGATTTGATCGCACCAGCGGCACGGTCTCCGATCTTTAAGAAACTCATTAAACCGGAACTTTTTCCTCCGCCAGAAAGGGATTCATTTTCCGCTCTCAGGTTAGAGAAGTTAGTTCCTGTTCCGGAACCGTATTTGAATAAGCGAGCCTCACGGACCCAAAGATCCATGATACCACCTTCATTTACTAAATCATCATCTACACTTTGGATAAAACATGCATGAGGTTGTGGATGTTCGTATGCGGAAGAAGATTTTACCAATTTTCCACTGGTAGGATCCACATAGAAATGTCCTTGGGATTTACCGTCGATCCCATACGCCCAATGTAATCCAGTATTGAACCATTGAGGGGAGTTGGGAGCGGACATCTGAGAAGCCAACATGAAAGAAACTTCTTCATAGAAGATTCTAGCGCTTTCTTCGTCGGAAAAATAACCGTATTTATATCCCCAATAAGTCCAACAGCCCGCTAAACGGTGAAATACTTCCTGTGCGGATGCCTCTCCACCGAAACGATCTTCTGCTTTTAAAGAAGAAAGTTTTTCAGTGTCTGGTTCAGAGCGCTGTAACCATTCTGGAATGCCTTTTTCATCTACTTTTTTTAAGTATTTTGGCACTCCTTTGCGTCTGAAATACTTCTGGGCAAGAATATCTACTGCAACTTGAGACCATTGGTCCGGAACAAGAATATCCTTAGCTTCGAAAACAACGGATCCGTCAGGGTTAGAGATCTTAGAATTCCTCTTAACCCAGTTTAAGTCCTTAGAAAATCCCTTCTCAGGTGAAGTGAAATGTTTATTTAGCTTCATAGCATGCTCCTCAATGAAACTCCGGCAAAATATAGTGCGTTTTTGGATTATGTCACGCTACTATAGCTTTCAAATTTTCCCATAGTACTTTTTCCAAAAGCTGTTCGGTTTTCGCCGGAAAATTGTATGTAGATCCGATCAGAAAATACCTATGTCTCGAAGATTTTTCATTGCCAGCCTGCCTCATTTCTAAAAACTGGATTCTGCTACCAGACACTCCCCTTTAGCTCAGTCGGTAGAGCAAGTGACTGTTAATCACTGGGTCGCAGGTTCGAGCCCTGCAGGGGGAGCCAATCTTTTCCTTTCCTTCCAATCTTACCAAATTTCGGTATATTTACGATCTTCTTAATAGACCCCGTAGATCCACATTTGTTTAGTCTTTTTATTATAATTTCCGTTATTTTATCCAAAATTTTAATATGAAAATCCCTGAAAAAGCTATGGTTACCAGGAAGGTTAGGGCGACTCTTCGCTAACGCTCAGACCGCGCTTCTACGGGTTCGCGCTCCGCGCTCATCCGGGCAAGCCCGGACTTAAAAAGCCCTTCGAATCGCTGTCGCGGCCTTTTATTTCGAAATTCCTTAGCGATCTTTGCGCCTTTGCGTGATCCAAAATTTGGCAGATTTGTTTTCACGCGAAGCCACTAAGAATAGAAGACTCCACTGGAAAAAGGACGATATTTCCCTCAAAACGACCTTTTTCCCCCCCTGATTTCGCATAACAAACCCGTTGTTAATCGAAATCAGGCAATTCGACTAAAAGCCCTATATATAACAATCGATAGAATATAAACATTTCCCTTATATAAGGCACTCATAAGTTTTTTCCCATTCATCATACCTAGATACACTTTCATCCCAAACTCATTGCGCAGGTGCTCAAATACTTGTATCTTCCTTAGTATGTCGCGTAAAATAGCACTGGCTGCCGTATCCATCCTTATCTTAGGTTTATTTGTTCTTTTGATACTTCCTTCCTCCTCGAAGGATACCGAGGCCGCTCATTCTCATTCACCAAAAAGCGGTTTTTCCGAAAGATTCTCTTCTTTATCCAATTTTTTAGGCATCGGCTCCAATTCTTCTTCAAACGACGAAGAAGGACTTATACCTGCTTCTCTTTTGAGAAATGAAACACCTGACAATTTATATTGGGTAGCTGTAGCAACTCCAAGAGATGCCGCAGAAATGAAAGCCCAGAATGAACTCCGAGAAGATTGGGCGGCTCTTTACGGAAAGATTTACTCCAATAAAGCAACTCGCAAAGAGATAGATGAGTATTTTACAGCTCAAATCAAACTACATGAAGATCAATTAGAACTATTGAAGATCATGGAGGATAGATATCCGGAACGTTTGAACGACGATTCGAGAAGAATGATCCTGGCCGGCAAAGAACTATATGCTAAAAAGTTAAAAAACGTAAAAGATGAATATGAAAAACACATAAACCAAAAATAGATTCGGAGAGAATTATGAATTATCGGTCAGTACGAAGGTCTGTATTCAGCTTCGTAGTATGTACGATGTTTTTCGCAGGAAGCGCATCCTTGTTTGCGGATCCTTATTGGGGAACATTCAAGAAGGATAGCTGTACGTCAATTTTCCCTGGCAAACGCCAGTATTCAGCAATCCTTTACGGGATCCCTTCGGGGCAAAGCTGGGAAACCACCTGCGCGAATATGGGAGCAACCATTAACGGCCAAGTATTTACTAAGCCTAGTCGTTGTAAGAACACTGGTTTGAATATGTGGGGAGAATTCGATGTACTCGACGACTCCTGCGAGGCAAACTGGTCCGCTACAGATGACGGTGGAGCTTATAACTGGACTCATAAGAATGATGGTTGCCAAACCTCTGGAACGTATGCGGGTAAAAGAAAATATTCTTCCCGTATTTGGAACGTTGTAGGCATCACCTGGGAAGCTGCTTGTGCGCAATTGCCGATCACCATCGCAGGTAAAACTTATACAACTCCAACTAAATGTGTAAACACCGGAACCACAGGAATGTGGGGAGAATGGTATGTTGCAGATTCAAGTTGTGAGTCCGCTCCAAAAGCGTATGCAAGAGGTGCTCAAGATTCTCTCAAAAGAACAGGAACTCTTTCAGGTTATGTGGATCTTCATACTCACCCAATGGCTCACCTAGGTTTCGGAGGAGTAATCTTCCATGGTGCTCCATATGGAGAACCGGCAACTGCACTCGCAGACTGCCCGAGTATGTCTAACGAAGGCCACTCTGCAGGACACTCCAGAGTAGAAGCAATCGTTCAAGACGATATTATTGGAGCTCTACTTTCTACGGCAAAACATGATAATAGAGGATACGCAAGTTTCCCTTATTGGCCTGCAAACAATAGTTACACTCACCAGACAATGTATTATGAGTGGGTTAAGCGTGCCTATGAAGGCGGCTTAAGAACTATGGTAGTTCTTGCTGTAAATGGTGATTATATGTTCGGAGCGACAGACAATGGTCTTCCGGATATTATCAAAGGGATCGCAATCGCAACTGATCCGATCTATGATCTAAACGACATGAACACTTTACGTCGTCAGACCCAAGCTGTATATGATATGCAAACTTGGATCGATCAGAAAAGTGGTGGAGCAGGGCTCGGTTGGTTCCGAATCGTAAAAACTCCTGCAGAAGCACAAAGTGTAATCGCTGCCGGTAAACTCGCAGTGGTATTAGGTGCAGAGGTAGATTACCTAGTAGATTGTACAACTACAACTTGTACTGATTCGATGATCACCCAAGGTGTTCAGGAAATGTATGACGCAGGTTTGCGTTATATCTTCCCAATTCACTTGAAAACCAACGGATTTGGCGGAGCAGGTCTCTATAATATCCTTGGAAGTGGAACCAAGTATGATTGTAAACATTACGGACAAGATTGTAATACCGCAGGTTTAACTTCTTACGGACCTAAGATCATGAAGGCCTTAATGAAAAAAGGTATGATCATAGATGTGGGCCATATGTCCGCAAGATCCTTGGAAGGAGCTTTAACTTATGCAGAACAACAAGCTTATCCAGGTATTGTTACAGGTCACACCGGCGTATATGATATGGCGAACAAAGGAAATCGTCATGAGGCAAACCCAACTGGTGCAGCACTCAAACGTATCATCGCTTTAGGTGGAATGATCGGACTAATCCCAGGACAAGGAAATCTGGATGAAGTAGGAGAGTGGAGACAAAATTCTGATGGTTCTTATATCTCTCACGCTTGTGGAGGAACCACCCAGACATTTGCACAATCCTATCAGTATCTTCGAAATCTGATCGGAGACCAAGCTTACGATGGAAGAATTTCTGTCGGGACCGACTTCAACGGATTCGCTCATATGCCTGGACCTCGGTACGGAACTCGTGCATGTCCTGGAGGAGTGTCTACGATCGCTCAACCTGATTCTGCTAAAGTAGGCTATCCTTTTGCTCCGGATGCTTCCATTAGAAAAGCTGCAACTCTTTCAGCTTTACCTTCTCTTGGAAAATATACATTCGGGAACAGGACATTCGACTTCAATACGGAAGGAGCTTCTCATATCGGGCTTATGCCGGACTTCTTTGAAGATTTAAGACAGCAAGGACTCAAACGTTCCGATCTGGAACCGGTTTATCGTTCCGCTGACTTCTTCAATACAATGTGGCAGAATGCGGTCACAAGAGGTGCAAGCATCCAATAAAGAAATCTAACGAAATAGATTTTTCTTAAGCCCGCCGAACCCTGCGGGCTTTTTTTTGTTTAAATAGAAATTTGAGAATCAGCCGGGTCCGTGAATACGTCTTAAGTTTTTCAACCCAACATATCTTTTAGAGTATTATAATTTGACCTGGATAAGGCAACTTCTGCGGAATCGCCAAGAAGGACTTTGAAATGATTTCCTTTTCCATGTAAGATCTTTTTTACTTCGGATAAATTGATAATAAATGATCTATGAGAACGAAAAAAATCCGAATTCAGTTCGGCGAGAACGGACTCCATTGTTTTGCGGATCAATTCTTTTCGCCCGGATTTGAGATGGATTTCCGTAAAATTACCGGAAGCCTCTAAATATAGAATATCCTGGAAACGGATCACTTCTATCATTCCGTCTTTTTTCAAGGAGATACTATTCTTACGCATAGAATCCGCCTTAGAAGCGGAAGCAGATTTCATACGATCTATTGCTGCAATAAATCTTTCTCTAGTGAATGGTTTTGCTACAAAATCCAAAACACCAAAATCAAATGCACTTACTGCATTTTGTTTATCGGAAGAGATCACAATTGTATAGAATGAATCTTTTTCAGGGAGTTTTAGTATCTCATAACCTGATTGCCCCTTTAGATTAATATCTAAAAGAAGAAGGTCGATTGGATTTTCCTTAATACTATAAAGAGCAGGAGTCAATTCATCGAATGTTTTGAGAGAGACTAGGCTTTTTCCAAATGCTTCTCTACAATAATGCTGGATGGTCCTTGCCATCAGCTTATCATCCTCAACTAGAACAGCTCTCACCATGCTTAGCGAGTTCTATAAGAAATTCTTAAATGGTCAATCTGAAATTTTCGTTCGAGGAAATAGAAGTGTGAATGTCGCACCTTGTCCAGGTTTACTTTCCAAACTGATCTTTGCATTCAATAGTTCTACTAATCTATGAACCGCATAAAGCCCAACTCCTGTAGAAGGTTCATTGCCAGTGGGCTTAGCTGAAAGTCGGGTGAATCTAGAGAACAAAAGTTTTTTATCCTCATCTGTGAATCCTTTTCCTTCATCACTGATCTGAATCTGTATGAAGTCACCATTATCTTTGATCAGTTTAGAATGTATGAATATAGAACCTCCAGGAGGAGAATATTTTACCGCATTTGAAACTAAATTGTCTAAAATACTTGCCACGGCTTTTCTATCAGAACGTATTTTAAGATCCTCCTTATCAAATTGGGTATGGAATTGAATACGTTTTAGAGAAGCTTGGTAATCAAAGTTTTGGATAGTAGATCTTATATAAGAATTAATATTAAAAATATCATAATCTATTTTAATATTCTCAAAGCCGGAAGCGGCAATTCCAACAAGATCGTCAATATGCCCTAAAATTTTTCTGGAAGAACTTTCTATATCAGTAAGGATCTCCTTCTTCTCCTTATCCGAAAATGATTTTAAGTTTTTGCGAAGGATCGTACTAATACTCATGATCCCAGAAAGTGGGCTTTTCAGATCATGAACTGCAATACTGATCATATCACTTTTATTTGTATCTTCTTCCCTTAGTCTTTCATTTAAACGAATGATCCTTTGGGTTTTAAGATAAGTATTTGCCAAAGTTAAGAAAGACACACGATCGAAAATTAAGATCAAAAACAAGGTAACAAGGGGGTTTTGCAAAAGTACAGGTTCTCGATTCCCGCTATAATAGATAAAACCGTATAAAATCGCATAATTGATCGTGTAGATAAAATATTTAGTATGATCCGGGAATCTAAACATGATTGCAACACTGAACATTGCGGTGGAAAAGAGAGAAATTTCGGGAAGTCTAGGAAATACCACAACTGTGATACAGGTCCCGGTTAAGGACAGGAGAAGTACCCCGATCCTACAAAGTAATTTGATCCGATCCAGATCCGCTCTATGCAAACGACCTGAATTCAAAAGAACATTCATTGTCAGAAAAACTGCATAAAAGACGAGATCAAATAAAACGAACGAATTGTCCTTAGCATCCGAAAACGCATCCACTAGATCATAGAATGCAAATGGTAGAATGATAATAGGAAGGATCAGGTAAACATATCTGAGTACGATCAGAATTTCGAGATAAGCGTTCCTTGTGAATACCGGAGCAAAATTCACGGAAGAAAGTATCTTTGCCTTTCTATACTGTCTGAGTGCAAAACGATAATTGAGCCCAAAAAGAAACCTAAGTAACGCCTGCATATTTCCAAATTTATCCCTTTCCCTTTTAAAAAACTCCCTTTTTTGTCCGATCATTCGATTTAGGAAAACTAGTGAAAAAACTTTGTCAAAAAGATGAATTAGAAAAGCCATAAATTCCAGAAAAAAGAATGTACTCATCTCCAAGAATACAAGCAATTATCATAGTACTACCTGTTCTAGTTTATAATTTTATGACTTAAGTACCGATTTTAATTCTTCTTTTGCTTTGCAAAAAGTACTAGAGCATGTTTTCAAATATTTATAACATTTTTCTAATAAATAGTTACAAAGAATTTGCATAACGGAGCATAATGTAATATACTGTTCGGCCGATGCTCACTAAGAAAAACGCATTACTGATTTCTTCTGCTTTTGTTCTAGTTATTCTCATTTTTATTTTCACGAGAAGTCAGGCCGGAGCCTCTCAATCCTCTTCCAAAAATATTTTTTCAGAAGGGTTCTCTCTCTTCTCCGGATTTATCGGTTCAGGAACTTCTTCTTCCTCCTATAACGAAGATAATGCAGTTGTATCTGCTTCTCTATTAAAGAGTGAAACACCGGATAATCTATATTGGGTGGCAGTTGCCACTCCTCAAGATGCAGGCGAAAAAAAAGCACAAGAAGAACTCTTAGAATCTTGGGCGACATTGTACGGAAAAATTTACTCCGGAAAAGCAACCCGGAAGGAAATTGATCAATATTATAAAGCACAGATAAAACTCCAGGAAGACCAACTGGAGTTATTGCGCTTAATGGAAGAAAGATATCCAGAGCGCCTTGATGACGAAAAACGCAGAATGATCCTAGCCGGCAAAGAACTGTACGGCCAAAAGCTGAAAAACGTAACCGAAGAATACAAAAAACATATAAACTAGTAAGTAGGGAGAGAAACGTATGAAAGCTCGGTTTTTACGAGGTCGTGCGTTAGGTGTCGTACTATTAGCTATCTTTGCTACGAGTACGTCCGTTTTCGGCGATCCATATTGGGGAACATTTAAGAAGGATAGTTGCACTGCAATTTTTCCAGGGAAACGTCAATATTCAGCGATCCTTTATGGGATCCCATCAGGACAGAGTTGGGAAACTACCTGTGCTAATATGGGAGCAACCATTAATGGCCAAGTATTTACTAAGCCAAGTCGTTGCAAAAATACCGGATTCAATATGTGGGGAGAATTCGATCTGATCGATGATTCTTGCGAAGCGAACTGGTCTGCACCGGACGAAGGCGGTATCTATAACTACACTCATAAGAATGACGGTTGTCAGTCTTCCGGCACTTATGCAGGTAAAAGAAAGTATTCTTCACGTTTATGGAATATAGTCGGCCTGACTTGGGAAGAAGCCTGTGCGAAGATGCCGATTACAATCGCAGGTAAAACCTATACTACACCTCATAGATGTGTGAATACAGGTGGAGCCACAGGAATGTGGGGAGAATGGTATGTTGCAGATTCAAGTTGTGAATCCGCTCCACAAGCATATAATAGAGGAGCTAACGATTCTCTTAAGAGAAGTGGAACTCTTCCAGGTTATGTAGATCTTCATACTCACCCAATGGCAAATTTAGGTTTTGGTGGAGTGATCTTCCATGGATCTCCATTCGGACCGGCTACAACTGCATTAGCAGATTGTCCTAGCACTTCAGATGAAGGTCATTCTGCTGGACACTCAAGAGTAGAAGCAATCGTTCAAGATGATATTATCGGGGCCTTATTAGGAACGGCTCGTCACGATAATAGAGGATATGCTGGCTTCCCTTATTGGCCTGCGAATAATAGCTACACTCACCAAACCATGTACTATGAATGGATCAAACGTGCCTATGAAGGCGGTATGAGAGCCATGGTAGTACTCGCGGTCAATGGTGACTATATGTTCGGAGCTACTGATAACGGACTTCCAGACATTATCAAAGGAATTGCGATCGCTACCGATCCGGTTTATGACCTGAACGACATGAACACTTTACGTAGACAAACCCAAGCAGTGTATGATATGCAAGCCTGGATCGATTCTCAAAGTGGCGGTCCTGGTCAGGGCTGGTTCCGTATCGTAAAAACTCCAGCAGAGGCGCAAAGTGTGATCTCTGGTGGTAAACTTGCAGTGGTCTTAGGAGCGGAAGTAGACTATCTAGTAGATTGTACAGGAAGTAACTGTAACGATTCAATGATCACCCAAGGTGTTCAAGAGTTGTATGATCTTGGATTACGTTATGTGTTCCCGATCCACTTGAAAACCAACGGATTCGGTGGAGCAGGTCTCTATAATATCCTAGGAAGTGGAACCAAGTATGATTGTAAACACTATGGACAGGATTGTAACACCGCTGGTTTAACTACTTATGGACAGAAGGTGCTAAGAGAGTTGATGAAGAAAGGAATGATCATCGACGTGGGCCATATGTCCGCCAAATCTTTGGACGGAGCGATCACTTTTGCTGAGCAACAATCATATCCGGGTATCGTAACTGGTCACACCGGCGTGTATGATATGGCAAATAAGGGAAATCGTCATGAGGCAAACCCTACAGGTGCTATACTCAAACGTATCAGTACCTTAGGTGGAATGATCGGGCTTATTACCGGACAAGGAAATCTGGAAGAAGTAAGTGAGTGGAGACAAAACAGTGACGGCTCTTATATCGCACACGCTTGCGGTGGAACTAGCCAAACATTCGCTCAGTCTTACCAATATCTCAAAAATCTAATAGGTGATCCTGCTTATGATGGAAGGATTGCTATCGGAACAGATTTTAACGGATTTGCTCATATGCCTGGACCTCGTTTCGGAACTCGTGCATGTCCTGGAGGAACTTCAGTCGTTGCACAACCTGAAACTTCTAAAGTAGGATATCCATTCACTCCGGATTCTTCCATTCGATTAGCGGCAACTCTTGCGGCTTCTCCTTCTCTTGGAAAATACTCCTTCGGGAATAGGACATTCGATTTTAATACGGAAGGTGCCTCCCATATAGGGCTTATGCCTGACTTCTTCGAAGACTTGAGACAGCAGGGACTTAAACGTTCCGACCTGGAACCAGTTTATAGATCCGCAGACTTCTTCACTACAATGTGGCAGAACGCGGTAAATAGGAGCGGAAGCATCCAGTAATTGAACAAGGGCCCGCTTCCGAGCGGGCCTTTTTGTATCTACAGCTCAAAAAGAAAAAGTTTGGCCTTTGGAACGAATAGAGAAGAATAGGTTCTAAGATAAAAAGAGCTTATTCTCCATGAGGCTTTTATTGAACCCCAAGACTCTAATATCCTTATTCCTCCTATTAACCGTAGCATGTTCCAACGGAGACACAGACTCCACCGATGATACAGCCGCTAGTTTACTTTACTCTGCTTACGGCTCTAGTTTTACCCCAGTACCAATTGGAGGCTGTGCTGATTCAGCAGTTCCGACTATAGTGACTGGAGGTTCCAATACATTCTCCGGAGCCAGCTATTATTATTATTTCTATTCTTTTACCGGAAATGGCGCAACAAATACCTTTAACGTTAGTTTTACAAGTGGGGAAGCCGACTTGTGGATCGGGACAGAAAATTCTGTGCTGATCCCAACGGATTTTAGTCAGGTAGAAGTTAGAAGTGAGAATATAGGGACCGAATCCTATTCCGGAGTAAGTACTACAAACGGTTCCACCCGTTGTCTGGTCATCCCGGTGACGGATGCAGGAACAATTACTTTGTCGGTTCAGTGATCCCGGTTAAACCATTCGATCTATTTAGGAAATTAAAAATTTCGCAAATTTTCTTCTTGCTTTCCTGAAATTAAAAATATACTTCCTCAGATTCTATTTTTGGAGCAAAACGAATGGAAGAAAGTTCAGGTTCAGGAATCGGTTTAGTTATAACCGCGATCGTCTATATTGCGATCCTCGGGGTATTCCTATTTTCCTTCTGGAAAATTTTCGAAAAAGCAGGCAGACCCGGTTGGGCAGGGATCATTCCAATTTATAACCTTTATGTGTTAATGGAAATCGTTGGAAGACCTGGTTGGTGGTTTATCCTATTTTTCGTTCCTTGCGTTGGTCTCGTTATCAGCATTCTTGTTGCTATCGATTTGGCTAAATCATTCGGTAAAACTGCAGGTTATGCGGTACTTTTCATTTTTGGAATTGGATATCCAATACTAGCATTCTCTGATTCAAAATATGTGGGACCAGCTGCGAAATCAGCTTAAGGGTTTTTTAATATTAGAAGCCGGACCCACAGGCGGTCCGGTTTCTAATCCCATATTTCGATTACTTTTTACTATTTCATTATCTTTAATCGTATTTCTTGTCCTAGCCATTTTAATTTCTTTTCAACTTCCATTAGAGACCGAATCGGAACATTGGTTCACGATCTGTTGGTGGAAACAGTTAACAGGTTGGGATTGTCCAGGCTGTGGGCTGACTAGATCCGTGATTTGTTTTTTTAGAGGGGATTTTTCCGGGTCCTGGAACTATCATCCATTCGGAATTCCAATCGCCATTTTAGGGACTTCCGGTTTTATCATCCGATGGAATCTAGGCAAACAAGTATGGAGAAAAATTTTAGAAAATCGTTTTACTGAAGTTTTTGCCTATTTAGGAGTTATTTCAATTTTTGTTTGGTACTATATCAAACATTTCTATTAAAATAACTCATCATCGTCCGCAGGTGGAGTCGCCGCTCTAGAAGAAGTTTCAGACTTAGGATTCGCAGTTTTCTTTTGGGTTTCTCCACTTCCTGATTTAGAAAGATATTCTATTTTTCCTTCTGCTTCCGCAAGGATAGATTGGCAAAGTGTTCTAAGCTCCATTCCTCTTTCATAAGATTTGATGGATTCTTCTAAGGTCAATTGTCCTCTTTCCAAATTTTCGGCGATCTGCTCCAATTCGGTTAAGGCCTGTTCAAAACTGATTTCTGTTTTTTTGCTCATTATATTTCACCTTGGTAAGAAACCCGAATCCTACCTTCCGCCAAAATGACCTCTAGTTCTTCCTCTTTCTCCAATTGTGCCGGAGATGTAACGACTTTTTTTCCTTTCTTACGGACCACAGAATATCCTCTTTTTAAGGTGCCTAAAGGAGAAAAACCTTCCAATTTTCCCGAGAGAAGTTGGAACTCCTTCTTCTTTCTTTCCAACTGGGTTTTAAAAGAAGTAATAAGCCCGGTAGATACCGGATTAAATTTGTTCTGGGCGCTCATTAGATAATTTTTGCCCAATAGATGTATTCTGGAATTGATCTCATCCAATTGCAAAATACGATCATTCAACATGGATTTAGGATCTAAGAATGTTTTGTTATTCGTCAGTATTCTAAGCTTTTCTTTCAGATTGTTTGCCTGATTTTTTAAAGCAGTTTTTAGCCTAACTTCGAATTCTGAAAGCCCCGATTCTACAAGTTCCATTTCAGGTACTGCCATTTCCGCTGCAGCCGTAGGAGTAGGTGCAAAATGGTCCGCCGCCAAATCGGAAAGAACTGAATCAATCTGGTGGCCAACCGCAGATATAATCGGAACACGGCTTTGTGCAAATGCGAGTACCACTTTTTCGTCATTAAAAGCCATTAGGTCTTCCGTACTTCCGCCACCTCGACCTGCAATGATCAGATCCACGTCCCACTTAGGATCATTCAACTGTTTAATTGCAGAAATAATGGATTCAGGTGCTCCGTCTCCTTGTACAAGGCATGGAGAGATCAAAATATCTATATTAGGAAATCTTTGTTTAGAGATACGGATAATATCTTCGATTGCTGCTCCTGTAGGGGAAGTGGCAACACCAATCCTCCACGGAAACGCTGGGAGTTTCCTTTTTCTTTCCGGATCGAATACTCCCTGAGCAGCAAGTTTTCTTTTTAATTCTTCTATCTGAAGCAGAAGGTCTCCTTGTCCCAACTCTTCTACTTTAGAAATATTTAAATTATATTGTCCCCTAGGTTCGTAAACGGAGATTGCACCGAATGCCTTTATCTCCATTCCATTTTCCAAAGGTTTCCCCTTATATCTTCCATTGCTATAAGAGAAAAAAGTGCAAGCGATCAGGGATTTTGGATCTTTTAGGTTAAAATAAATATGGCCCTGATGAGATTTGGAATAATTAGAGATCTCTCCTTGGATCCAGATATTTCTAAGAATATCCGGACCAGTTAGAAGTTGTTTAACGATTGAATTGATTTCCGAAACGGAATATGTTTTTGTTTCTTCCATCCGAAATTAACTAGCGAAAAAATCTTTTCTGTATAATTTCCAGAAGTCCCAAAGGATCACAACCATTGTGACAGCAACCGGTCCTAAAACCAGACCCATAATCCCGAATTCTTGGATCCCCCCGATCAAAGATAAGAAGATCAACAAAGGGTGTATCCTAAGTTTTTTATCCAACATCTTAGGTTTTACAACATTCTCTAGAACTATATACAAGGTGAGCCCCATTACCATAAATAAGCTCGCACCTATGATATTATTCTCAATAAACATCAAATAAAGACCGATCGGCAACCAAACCACCGAGGTTCCAATCACCGGAATCAAAGAGAAGAATGCTGCAAGACTCGCATATAAGAAAGGGTTGGAAATTTTTGCGAACAAAAGAAGAATATAAACTCCAGCCCCTTGCATAATGGAAACAATCAGATTTCCTTTAAATACAGTCTGTACAGCAGAGGCTATCTTTCTACCTACTTGCTCTTCTACCTCAGTGGAGAAGGGTAGATTGTCCAAGATGAATCTTTCTATCTTTCTTCCGTCTTGGTAGAAGAAGAACAAAAGTAAAAGTGAGAAGAATAGATTCATGATAATTCCGGCAGGAAGATCGATGGAACCTAAAATAAAAGAAGAAGCATTGCTCAAAACAGCATACAAGCTGTCCAAGTTCAAAATATCTATATAGTTCTTAGCAAAATCCCCGTAGATTTCAGGAAGTTTTACCCAGAAGAAAGGATTATCGGTAAAAAGATCAGTGAGTATATTCAAACTCATGATCGTATCTATGATCTTATCTTCCGAAAGAGAGATCCTGATCTTAAATAAAATAGAAAGAGATTCTTCAATCAGAGTACGGATCATAAAATAAGAAGGTAAAATTACGATCATACAAACGGAGCCGATCATAATGTAAGGGGCCAATGGATCGAACTTGGGGCCAACCAATCTTCTCAACTGTTTGTATTGTTTGCGAGTGGCTAGGTATAGGATCAAAGCAACGAGTGCGGAATAAAAATATGGTCGTAAAACTACGAAGAGTAAGAGTCCTGTCCCGATACAGAATATACCTAAGATCAGGTTGAAAAGTTTTCGGTTGGTTTCCTGTCCTTCTTTGGGGGACATCAAAATCCTCCGTTCGTAGTTTTCTGGAATAATTTTACGATACTTCCTTTTTCTTCGGGATGGATAGTGATAGCGAGAACCTTATGTCGAAGAATATCCACCAAATATAAACTTTTCTCCTCAGATTTTTGGCTTTGTAAAATTTTATGACCAAAACTGGAGATCAGATATTCATAATATCTCTCCATAGTGGTTTTTGGAAGAGAAGTTTTAAAAACTACAACCGCTTCTTTATTCTCCAGAAGGCGATCCGCTTTTAATTCGGTAAAAAACAATACCTCTGAATCATCCGGAACAAAATTACTAGGAATGGAAGAAGGCGCCTTATACGGTTTTTCCACTATAGTAAGTTGGTTATGCCTGAAAATTTTAGGTCTATCCTTGACCTTTTTGGTTTTTACAGGATCAGGACTCATCAAATCGGGCAATTTGGTATCCTGAGCAAAAAGAGAAAGATTCCCGATCAGTAAAAATACTAGAACCGAACCGAGGACTTGCGAGAAACTGCGGCCTTCCACGAAATTTAGTTGAATCTAACGCTTCCCCCTTGACAATCCTTTTCTAGATGCAATTCGCCGGATTCGATTTTTATATCCAAACTCTATTGGATTGGGTATCCGGTCTGCCTAGCGCCCTGGTCTGGTTTTTTTTCGCATTTTCCAATTTTACTGAAAACGTTTTTCCTCCTTGGCCAGGAGATACTGTTACTGCATTCGGAGGATTTTTACTCGCAAGAGGTGCCTTAAGTTTTTGGGAACTGGTCTCTAGCACCTTAGTTGGAAATCTTGCAGGTGCCTGGGTAATGTATGCATTCGGCCATAAGCTTCTCGAGTGGCTGAAGAATAAAAACTTTCCATTCAAATCAGAACTTTATAACGAAGAATCGATTCAAAAAACCTTGGATTGGTTTTCCAGAAATGGAGTGGTTGTAGTAATCTTCTCTAGATTCTCCGCAGGAATACGATTCTTTGTTTCTATCGTCGCTGGAATGGTGGATATGAGGCCTGTTTTGTTTTTCTCCGCATTCACATTAGCAGTCACTATTTGGTGTGGGATACTGATCTATGGTGGATTTTACCTAGGATCTCATTGGGAGAAGGTCCTGGAATTTTTAGCTTTGTATAATAAAATTTTTACAGGCTTCTTTGTGACCGCAGTTCTTGGATTTATAATCTACAAAAAGTTTTTCGAAAGAAGAAAGGAAGCCTAGGCTTCCAAAACTTCTTTTAAAGTTTTTACAAACTTTTTATGAATTGATTCTGTTTCTTTAGGAAGTTCTAATTTTTTAGCAAGCTCCAATAAAACATTCGGTTCTATCACTTTTCCTTCGAACCATTGTCCTGCCATATCTCCTGAAATTTTTAAAACAGAAGAAAGATCTAAAATTTCTCTTTCTACCATCACAAGTGCAAAACCTAAAGCGCCATCTGTAGGAATATACGGCGCTATTCCTTCCGTCTTCCAAGGATCTAAACCGGTTGGAAGTGCACTTCTTACATTCCATTTCATTTCGTCGGAAGGAGGCCCTAGTTCCGTTTTATTAATTAGAACCAATTGAACAGGATTGATATTTCCATGGATCCTATGATTTTCTTCCGCAAGTTCTCGGATTAACTTAGCATTATCCCGTGTAATAGCATCTCTTCCTAAAAAGTTCAGCTTATAAAGATAATCTTCTAATTCTTTCCCTTGTAATGCTCCAGTCAGGATAAACTGATACAAAATAAAAATCAGATAATCACTTTCAGTATTGTCCCCAAGCAAAATCTCTTTTGAGTTTGTAGGAAGATAGATCCTATCCCTAAGAAGGATCGTAAGTTTATACGCCAATTGATCGAATAAACTTTGGAAAGAAGATCCTGCAAATTTACGAACCCTCTCCACAGCCCCCCAAAGACCTTCTGTTAGAAATCTAGTAGGATGGGAAAGAGTGTCCCAAAACTTATCCACCATTCCTTTTAAAGTACCTTCTAAATACTTTAAATGAAGTGATTCGGTTTTTACACCTTGGGTCCTGAATGTAGAAAGTAGGGTCCTTCGGAAAAAATGAGGACTTGCAGAAATAAAACAAAGAGGAGAATCTGTCGTAGCTTCTCTCAATTCCTTAAATAAGGTAGGCATTCCAGGCAAAGGTAATTTCTGCTCAGGCGTTTCGAATAATGTGGAAATTTTTCCCTTATTGGAATGGATATCCGTAGCAAGATAAGTCTGGTCGATATCGGAAGTAGTTACGATCCCCGTATATTCTTCAGATAAAATACGTAATGCACCCATTCCAATCAAACTTTGGGAGACTAACTCATGTTTGCCGGGGGTGTTTAAGTAAGCCAGATCTTTTCCGAACTGTCTATAAGAATCAGGTTTTAAGAAATGAATATGAAATGTATAATTTCCCGGAGCCAAAGGAAAGGTAAACTCATGAAAGAAAAATCCACTTTCGTCTCCTCTGATCTCAGGAGAACGATGTAATACCTTACCGGATTGGTCCACAATCTCCGCGAGAAGGATAGGCTTACGCACTGACTCGAGTCCATAGTCTAAAAATGGAGTGATCTCTTTTTCTTGTCCTTGGAATAATCCCGTAAGAAGGTCCCATTTTTTAGGATCCGTCATTTCTTCGCTGACGGAGATATCCACTACTTGGCCTCTGATATAATAACGGTTTTCTCTGCCGAGAGTTCCTCCGCAAATTGCGGCCCTACGTTTCTCGGTATTCTTGGAAATTTTGCGTTCTGTTTCTTCCGTCACAAGCTTACAGGATTCCTTTTTAACATTTTGGGAAAGGAAAACTCTAACATGGGGCTTCTAAAGGGAAAGCAAAAATCCAATTTCTTTGTTTTCGAGAGAAAAGGTCCGCCTAGGATGGTCTTAGAATGGCGAGAGGGAAACATTCGGACGGGAACCGAAAAGGCCCCAAGTCGATTTATATCCGTAAAATGAGATATGAAGAGGCATATCGGCTCCTGGATCGGGAAATCCAAGCCGCATTCATGAAAGGGGAAACCCTGGTAGAAGTTGTACACGGAATAGGCGAGGGAGTTTTGAAAAAAATGACCGACGATTATATCCGAGAACATTCCTTTCTGAAAATTTTAGAAGATGGTGGACTTCACCTGGCAAATAACCCTGGTTCCACACTTGTGGAGATCATGGGTCCTTCCTCGGAAGATCTAAAAAAGTATTTAAAATAAATGGGAAACGCAAGACCTAAAGTCCAAATTCTGGATGTAACTCTCAGAGATGGAGAGCAAACCAGAGGTGTAAGTTTCTCTGCTTCCGAAAAACTAAATATCGCAAAATTTCTATTACAAAATCTGAAAGTAGATAGAGTGGAGATCGCATCTGCTCGAGTATCCCAGGGAGAATTGGAAAGTGTCCGAGGTATCATGTCCTGGGCAGCTTCCGAAGGTCTCGAAAAAAGGATCGAGATCCTAGGATTCGTAGATTCTCACAAAAGTGTGGATTGGATCCTTGCTTCCGGAGCTAAAACCTTAAATCTACTTACAAAAGGCTCCCTCAAACATCTCCAAGGGCAGCTCAAAAAAACTCCAAAAGAACATTTTGAAGAAGTATCCGAAACCATTCAATACGCTAAAAAGAATGGCCTGGAAGTGAATATCTATTTGGAAGATTGGTCCAACGGATATCTAAATAGTAAAGAATATGTTCTAGATTTTGTTTCTCATCTTTCCAAAGAACCATTAGGCAAAATTTTTCTCCCGGATACATTGGGAGTTCTTTCTCCCGACGAAACATTCTCAGGAATTTCACTTCTTACTGGAAAACATCCGGAACTACATTTTGAATTTCATGGACATAACGATTACGATCTTTCCGTAGCAAATTGTTTATTCGCGGTCAAAGCGGGAGCAAAAGGTTTACACGTTAGTGTAAATGGACTCGGAGAAAGGGCTGGAAATTCTCCACTCGAAGCAGTGATCACCGCACTTCATGATAAAGTGGGTGTATGCACAGATGTGGACGAAAAATCAATCTCCGAAGCAAGCCGTTTGGTAGAAGTATTCAGTGGGAAAAGGATCTCCGCAAACCGTCCAGTAGTGGGAGAAGATGTATTCACCCAAACTGCAGGAGTCCACGCAGATGGGGATAAAAAAGGGAATTTATATGCGAACCCGATTTTGCCGGAACGTTTTGGCAGAAAAAGAAGTTATGCACTTGGTAAACTTGCAGGAAAAGCAAGCATCTCCGAAAATCTAAAACAACTTGGTCTTGTACTTTCTCCAGAGATAGAAAAAAAGGTATTGGAAAAAGTAATAGAACTAGGTGACCAAAACAAAACGATCACACCGGAAGATCTTCCATTTATCATCGCGGACGTTTCAGGAAATTCTAGCGTACAAGCAATCAAGATCACCGGATGTAAGATCAATTCCGGTATAGGGATCCGCCCAAAGGCATTCGTAGAATTAGAATATCATGATAAAAAATTTTCCGAGGAAGGAGAAGGAGACGGTGGCTACGACGCTTTCATGTCAGCACTGACTAGTATCGCTTCCAAAGCAGGTCTTTCTATTCCTAGACTCGTAGACTATGAGGTTCGGATCCCTCCTGGCGGAAAAACGGATGCACTCGTGGAAACAATGATCACCTGGAATAAAGCACTAGAAAATCATGAAGAAGAAAATTTCAAAACCATGGGAATCCACTGCGACCAAACAGTAGCTGCAGTTTTAGCTACAGAAAAAATGCTGAACTTAATTCTTCCCGCATGGCAAACTTAAAACTGATGATAGTTGGTCTGGGAAATCCTGGCCAAAAATACGAAAGAAACCGTCATAATATAGGCTTTCTGGTATTGGACGATATTACCAAAGATTGGGGAGTGGATTTGAACCATTCTTCCAAAGAAGCAAAGGGAAAACTAGACAAGGACGGAGTTTCCTATTATTTTCTAAAACCTTTAGAATATATGAATCTTTCCGGAAAAGCAGTCTCGGAGCTTTCCCGTAAAAATGGGATCCCTCCTGAAAATATTTTAGTCATTCATGACGAAGTGGATTTCCCATTTTCCAAACTCAAATTTAAACAAAGTGGCGGCAACGGCGGCCATAATGGGATCAAAGATATTTCCGAAAAACTTGGTTCACCTGATTTTTTCAGACTCAGATTCGGAGTGGGAAAACCTGGGGACAGTGCACTCACAGCAGGACATGTTCTATCCAATTTTAACCAGGAAGAAATGAGTAAATTGCCCGAATTATTCGACCAGGCAAAACAAAAAATCAAGGATTGGGTCCGGGAAAGACAGATCATTTTTTCAAAAGCCTCCGATAAATAAACTATCCCGGACGGCTTAATTCTCCGGGGATTTTTATCCGGAGAAACCTGTGAGCGAATACGCGGTCAAACTTCCCCAATTTCCTTCTGAAATCCTGAATTCTGCCGCTTCTCGTTTTTATGAATATCTGAGGGTCGAAAAAAATTATTCCCAAAACACTCTCAACGCGTACCTCCTAGACCTGAAATCATTCTTCGAATTCTGCCTACAAGAACAGATAGAAATCTACCAATTAGAATCAGTGGATGTTCGTTCTTATTTTGCATTCCTTTCTAAAAACCAAGGTTTGGATAGAAGGACCCAAAGCCGAAAACTATCCAGTCTTAGGACATTCTACAAAGTATTATTAAAAGATAATTTGGTACCCGGAAATCCGATCCTCTCCGTTAGTTTTCCTAAAACAAGAAAACAAGTCCCTAAAAATTTCAGGATAGAAGAAACAGAAAGTATTTTAGAATACGAATACGAGAATGAAAACGCTTCTGAAATATTAAACATCAGGGATAAAGCGATCTTAGAAGTGTTGTATTCTTCAGGACTCAGGGTTTTCGAGTTAGTCGATGCGACTCTAGTACAATTATCAGCGGATCATACTATCTTAAAAGTCCTTGGTAAAAGAAGAAAAGAAAGATACGTATATTTGGGAAAAGAAGCCATCAAAAGTCTAAATGAATACTTAGATGTGCGCCCTAGATTTCGCCCAAGATCTGATGAAATTTTTCTGAACCAAAAGGGAAATAAACTGACGACCAGAGGGGTTCGTTATATTTTGAACGAGAGAAGGAAAAGAATGGGATGGGACAAACCCATTACCCCCCACAAATTCCGTCACACGTTCGCAACGGACTTGCTTGATGCCGGCGCGGATATCCGCGCAGTCCAAGAGCTTTTGGGGCATTCCTCTCTATCCACCACCCAGGTTTACCTGAGCGTGAGTAAGGAAAAGATCAAAGAGGTTTACCGAAAGGCTCACCCACATGCAAGACTCGATAAATCCAAATAAAATACATGCAACCACGATACTCTGCGTTCGCAAAGGCGGAAAAGTAGCGATCGCAGGTGACGGACAGGTTTCTTTCGGAAACACCGTCATGAAGAATACCGCTAGAAAAGTTCGTAAACTTTACTCTGATAAAATTGTATCCGGCTTTGCCGGTTCCGCTGCGGACGCATTCACCTTATTCGAATTATTTGAAAAAAAAGTACAAGAATACGGGGGAAGTCTTTCCAGATCCGCAGTCGAACTTGCCAGAGAATGGAGATCAGACAGAGCGCTTCGCAGACTAGAAGCAATGCTTATCGTAGCGGATAAGGACGAATCCTTTTTAGTTTCCGGAACAGGGGATGTGATCTCACCGGATGATGGGATTTTAGCAATCGGTTCCGGCGGAAATTATGCACTCTCCGCTGCAAGAGCTCTCTATAATCATACAAACTTAGAACCTTCTCAAATAGTAAAAGAAGCCATGAACATAGCCGCTGATATTTGTATATACACAAATCATAATATAATTGTAGAGGAAATCGGACAATGAGCGAATTCCTTCCTCCAAGCAGTGAAACCAAATTAGGAGATGATGAACTCACTCCTAGACAAATTGTTTCCAAACTAGACGAACATATCATAGGACAGAAGAACGCCAAAAAAGCAGTGGCAATTGCTCTTAGAAACAGAACTAGACGAAGAAAACTTGATCCAGAACTAAGAGAAGAAATTTATCCTAAAAACATAATCATGATCGGCCCAACAGGAGTAGGAAAGACGGAAATCGCAAGAAGACTTTCCAAACTATGTGGCGCACCTTTTCTAAAAGTAGAAAGTACAAAATTTACAGAAGTAGGTTATGTAGGTCGGGACGTAGAAAGTATCATCAGAGATCTTGCAATGGTTTCTTTAAACCTAGTGAAACAAGAATTCAGAAAGGAAGTAGAGGCGAAAGCCAAAGAAAGAGCGGAAGAAGCGTTGTTGGATATCCTACTTCCTTTCCCGGCCAAAACATCCATCGCGGATCCTCATCCTCCTTCCATCGGCTTCTCCACAAATGAAGCGGAAGAAGAAAGAGAAAGAAGATTTTCAGAAACCCGCGAGACAATGAGAAAGAAGCTCAAATCCGGAAAACTAAACGAACAAATAATAGAGATAGATATTCCTCAAGCGGGTCCGCAAGGACTTCCTATGTTGCAGGTATTCGGTGCAGGGAATATGGAAGATCTGGATAATCATATCCAAAATGTTTTGGGCGATCTAATGCCTAAAAAACAGAAAAAAAGAAAATTACCGATCCCGGAAGCTCTCAAAGTTTTAGAAGAAGCGGAAGCTGAGAAACTTTTAGATCCAGACAAGTTGCAAAGGGAAGCCCAAAAACGGGTAGAAGAAATGGGCATCGTTTTTTTAGACGAGATTGATAAGATCGCAAGCAGAGAAGGAAGAGCCGGAGCTGATGTATCCAGAGAAGGAGTACAAAGAGATTTACTTCCGATCGTAGAAGGTGCAACAGTAAACACTAAGATCGGCCCGATTGTAACGGATCATATTCTGTTTATCGCGGCAGGCGCATTCCATATGTCTAAACCTTCCGATCTTATCCCAGAATTGCAGGGACGTTTTCCTATCAGAGTTGAACTGGAAAAATTATCCATGGAAGATTTCGAAAAGATCCTGACTGCTCCTAGATCTTCTCTAGTAAAACAATACCAAGCATTATTAGAGACTGATGGGATCAAAATAGAATTTGCCCCGGACGGGATCAAAGAAATCGCGAAGATGGCCTATGACATGAACGAAAAACATGAAAACATAGGCGCTCGTAGATTAAATACTATTATGGAAAGACTTTTAGAAGATCTAAGCTTCGAAGGTCCGGACTTACCGGAAAACCAAAGAAGCTTAACAATAGATCAAAAAGCAGTCGAGTCCAAACTCAAAGGAATCGTAGAAGATAAAGACCTAAGTCGTTATATTTTGTAAGATTTTTTCGCGCTAAGACCGCTAAGAGATTTTGGAGTTCTTAATTTAAAAACCTTCTTATCTTAGCGGCTTCGCGTGAGACTTTTATTCTAGAACGCCATTTCGCGGAGTGCAGTTAAAGGATATCTCATATACACAGTGGTAGTTCTGCTACCAGATGTAATGGTCAGAAGATCCAATGGATTCAGACCCATAGTATAATAACCTTCGTCGATCATAGCGATACCAAAACCTGCACTTTCTTTTTCGTCCAAAAACTCAGGACGGAAAAAGTCGGCGGAATTTCCTTGGTCGAATAATTCCTTATGACGAATACGTGATTCTTCTATTCTTCCGAAATCCATATTATGGATCGGAGAATCGTTACGGATCCTGAAATTCAGCTCATCTTTGGTAATCTTGATCTTAACAGAAATTCGCATTCTGTTTTTCTTAAGTTTAAAACGGATATCAGTGAGGAATTCTTTCTCCTCATCTTTTAAGATCTGTTTTTTAGCACGGATCCTATCTTCTAATTGAAGAATACTCTGTACCTGTTTTTTGATCTTATCCGGAACTACGTATCTATGCATTGCATCACGTAAAGGAGAAGTATCCATGATGATCTCAAGCAGTTCTTCTGCTTCTTCCTGAGTCTCACCAAGCTTTTCTATTTTTTTCAGAAGTTCATCTCTGAAAATAATATGGCGGATATTTCCTTTGATCGCGTTTAATAATGCTTCCATGAGACCGCTGAAAAGATGAAATGCAGCGAGAGGGTTGGCACCGATCTCTTCTAAAAGACCGTTAACGAGTTCGGAAAGAATATCTCTGGTAGGTTTAGTTAGACCTTTCAGTTCTAAATGGAAGAATCGTCTCTGTTTGAGTTCTTCTATATTTTGGAGGATTTGAGCCCCTTTGAGGACAGATTTCTGGTTTGCCATAGGAGGGAACTTAGAAAATTTAGTACACGTTGGCTTGTGGACTCTATACGGCAAGCTGGTTTTAGAGAGATGGCATCAAAAACCGAAGATTTCGAACTAATCGCTCCCGACCTGGGAGACACCGACAAAATCGAACTAGTTCGATGGAATTTTCAGTTGGGGGATCAAATCAATGAAGGATCAGAAGTCTGTGAACTAGTTACAGACAAAGCGTCCTTTCCGATGGAATCTCCAATTAACGGAATACTTGCAAGAATCGACAAAGAGAAAGGTTCCATCATCAAAAAAGGAGAAATTTTGGGAATGATCCGGAGGAAAGTTTCCGAGTGAAATTGGTCCATTTATCGGACCTGCATTTTCCCGTAGTACTTCCTTTCATGACTTTGAAAGGTAAGATGATCCCGGGATATATGAACTATACCTTTCGGCGTATGAGAAAATATCCGATTTCTCTTTGGGACGCTATCGTTCGAAAAATACAATCCTTAGATCCGGATGCGATCATCATCTCCGGGGATATCACAAATATTTCTCACTTGAGAGAATATGAAGAGGCCTTAAAGATCCTGAAGCCTGTACTCGGAGACAAAACATTCATGGTTCCTGGAAATCATGATCGTTACACAAAAGTCGCTGCGGGAAAAGAAGGATCGGATATTCCTTATTACGAAAAATTTTTCTCTCCTTGGATGGGGGAAAGTATCCCTCTTGAAAACGAATATCTTCGGATCAAAAAAATTGGAAAACTAGCACTCGTAGGCTGGGACTCTAATATGCCACTCTCCTTACTAAACGCTTACGGATATGTGAAAGAAGATATAGTACATTCTACATTAGAATACTTGGAAAAAGAAAAATTGGATCAGTATATTCTAATCTGTCATCATCCTATCTGGAATCCTCCGGAGCGCCAGGAAAGTTCCGGTCATAAAATGAAGAACAGGGAAGAAATCGCGGAACTTCTGAAAAAAAGGCCACCTTTAGCCTATTTGCACGGTCATGTACATACGAACTGGGTCAAATATCCGGATCCACAAAAACCTTATTATGTGATCAATTCCGCATCCAGTACCAGGATCTCTGACCAAAGACACCAAAGCGGTTTCCATCTGATGGAATGGAACGAAACTCAATTTAATATCAAAAGATTCTCTTTTTCTAATGAAGAAGGGGAATTCACAGAAACAAAAACGATCTCATACCAAGAAAAGGAAACAAATGGCCGGTAAACTCCAACCAATCGATATCCAAAGAGAACTCACAAAGATCAAACATCCGGAGCTAAAAAAAGACATCGTATCTCTCGGAATGATCGGTTCTTTAGAAATCGGAGAAGAAGAAACAAATATCCTAGTTAAAACTCCTAGCCAAGACAGAAGGATACAGATCGGACTAGAAGCGCAGATACGTCAGACACTTTCTAAAAAAGAAGGAGTCGGAAAAGTAAAGATCAAGTTCGAAGTAGATCCTAAGATGAGCTTGGATGATTCCAATAAGATCCTTGGGGTCAAAAAGGTAATCGCGATCGGTTCCGGAAAAGGTGGGGTCGGAAAATCTACAGTCACAGTAAATCTTGCATCTGCTGCAGCTGCAATGGGATATAAAGTGGGAGTAATGGATGCCGATATCTACGGACCTTCTATCGGAAAAATGTTCGGAGTAAATGGCAAAGTAGCACTCAAGGCAGAAGAAGATAAAATTTATCCGTTAGAGAAAGATGGACTTAAGATCATCTCCTTCTCTTTTTTAATAGAGGAGAAACAACCAGTAGTCTGGCGGGGTCCAATGTTAGGAAAGGCGGTAGAACAGTTTCTGTACGATATCGTCTGGGGAGAACTAGACTTCTTATTTATAGATCTTCCACCAGGAACAGGAGATGTACAATTATCTCTTGCTCAGCTCATAGATTTAGACGGAGCAATTTTGGTAACCACACCACAAACAGTAGCACTTTTAGATGCAAATAGAGCTGCATCTATGTTTCAACAAGTCAAAGTACCGATACTAGGTGTAGTGGAAAATATGAGTGAATTTGTGTGTCCAAATTGTGGACATTCTTCCGCGATTTTTTCCAAGGGTGGAGGTCAAAAATTAGCTGATTCTGCCGATACAAAATTCCTGGGAGGGGTCCCACTTACTATGGATGTAATGAGCGCTGGAGAAGCGGGAAAACCTCTGGTTTTTCAAGAACCTGACGGAATTATCGCAAAATCTTATAAAAACATACTCCAAAACCTGGCTGAAGAGATAAAAAAGTGGGAATAATACTCTGGGGCCAGTCAGTTAGTACAGAGGGAGGCAAACCGTGAAGTTCGAAAAAGGCACAGAGAAGAATCCATCCGGAAACCTCATAGTATATTGCAACGTTGTTGGAGAAAATCCGCTATTTCCGGGCGGCAAAATTATCGCTTCCAACGTAGTGGTTAGTTTCCTCCGAATTGGAGAAAACTTTCCTGTTGTAACATTCCCTCCTGTCTCCCTAGACAGTTATGAAGATCTAAAAAGGATCATCACAGATCATTACGACAAGTATGATGTAGTGAAGATCAAAGATTTCGAAATGCCGGCAGGACAAGAAGATTCCAATTCTTATATCAAAGAAAGAATGGATCATTTTGAAAATGTTGTAATTCGATACGTAGAACTATGTAAAAATAGAGAAGGTGGATCTTTTCCCGTTCAAGAAAAAGAACCTGAAGGTGTTAGAGACTATCTGGACGCCTTAGCGAATCTTTCTTTAAAAGTAAGACGCTCAAGCGGAATCGCGCGAGAAGCTTCTCTACTTCATATGGAAAGACTAGTAGAAACTTTTTCAGGAAAACACCCTGAATTCGATCTTCATAATTTCCGTAAAGCCTTGGAAGTACCAGGCCAAACCGGAGAAGAGTTAGTAGGATTGTATCTCCAAAAATTCAACGCTATCTCTTACGAAAGATACGAAGACGCTTCCGATCTGAATAAAAAGATCCAAGCAATCGAATCAGTTTAATCCTTCAAAATTCGGGGCCAGCTCGGTCCCGAGTGTTAATATTTGTTACTTGCCATTCGGCTCCTTCTGCCTTTTATAAACCCCCATGGGAAAAGAATTCTATATCTGGCCGGATCTAGCTTTATACTGTGGAGAATCTTTTTCCACAGTTAGACATAGTCATTTTTTCTCCCAGATCTGTTGTACTTTAAATGAGGGAACTGTTCGTCTCCAAGGAAGTAACGGAGAATGGAGAGAATACGAGACAGTATTCGTACCCTCCAGAGTATCCCACAGAACAGAACAAACTTCTGAAAAATTCATAATTATACTGATCGATCCTTTAGGACCAGGAGAAGGTATATTCCAAAATCCGAAAATACCGAAGGGAGAACCTGGACTTGATATTGGAGATAAAATTTCAGTCCAAGAGATCAGAAATTCATTTAAAGAAAGAAATCCAGCACTGATCCGAAAACGTATTTTGGAACTTTTAGATTCAATGAAATCTACTAAAAGTAAAAAGGGGATGGATCCGAGGATCCAAAACTCTTTTTCGAAAATATCGGAAGAGGATTCCTCACTTACTGAAATTGCAAAAGGTTTGCGATTATCCCAAAGTAGATTCAGACATTTATTCAGAGAAGAAACAGGAATTACTTTTTCAGAATATAGGATCTGGACAAAGATCAGAAAGGCGATCTTATATTTATCCACCCATCCCCAATTGGTGCAAGCGGCTCTCGAGGGTGGGTTCTCGGACCAGGCACATTTCACTCGTATCTTTAAAAATTCATTTGGACTTCGACCTTCCGACTTTTTCCAAAAAGAAGAAAATTTTGCTCCAAGATTTTTTCCGGACTAGCCTCAAAATTCAAGACCTTCTACCCAAGATATTTTATCCTTCTTCCTAGTTATTGGAGAATTAGATGAATTGGATCATGCCTAAAGATTGGAAAATCAGATATAAAAATGAATTAGATCTTTCTACAAAATACAAAGAAGAAGGAAATCTAAAAGAAGCCTGGAAATATTTAGAAAGGGCACACTTGATCGGGCAATATTATCCAATTCCTCATACTGAAATTCATTTCAGAATGTTATTATTCGCAATCGAACAAAAAAATAAAAAAGAAATTTTGGGACAGCTAGTTAGAGTTTCATTCGGCTGGCTCGGTTCCTGGTTGAATAGAATTCCAGTAGGGAATACGGGAGGAGCAAATGTCCCAATCTTCCAACCCATGCCTATACCAGGAGATTTATTGGATATACTTTCGGATGCGGATCAAACTTCCAAAAGTTTATCCGGATTAAAAAAGAAATGATTCATTCGAAAATTCTTATGGACTCCAGCGAGGATAAAGATCTATCTCTCTTCCTAAAAGTCTGAAAATTCTAGTAGCCATAAAATCTCCCAGATCCTCTAAACTTTTAGGCATTTGATAAAAACCAGGAGATGCAGGAGCAATGATCGCACCTGCATCGTGAAGAGCTAACATATTCTCCAAATGGATACGATTATAAGGAGTTTCTCGAGGAACTAAGATGAGCTTTCTTCTTTCCTTCAAAGTTACATCAACCGCTCTTTCAATTAAGTTTTCAGTGATCCCAGTTCTGATTGCTGCTACAGTTTTCATGGAACAAGGGAGCACCACCATCCCATCCCAAATATTAGAACCGGAAGCTATATCAGCACCTATATCTTCGAATTTTCTAAGATGAAATTTATGAATTTGTTTTGGATTCCATTTTTTTCGTACAAACTCTAGGACATCTTCGCCTGTTTGTACGTTTGTCTCATATTCTTCTTTAAAAACTCGGATAGAAGCAGGGCTTGGAACAAACCAAGTCTCTCCGGGTATTTCCATAAGTGCTTTTATAAATCTGGCAGCGTAGATAGAGCCACTGGCTCCAGCCATTGCAAATACCAATCTTAATGGTTTTTCCTCACTCATCTTAAATCCTGGAAAATAGAGAAACTAAACTAAGGCCCGTTTCTGCCAAAATACCTAAAAAGATCACAAGGGAGATCCAAGAATGGATCTGATAAAAACTAGGTGGAAAATTTCCGTCTTTGTTTTCGGAAGCGATCTTTTGTTCTCTAAACAATAAATATGCTACAAATGCTAAAAATACCCAGAAAGCTCCATTAAAACCTGCGTACCAGGCAGCAATCGTTAAAAAGGATATAGAAAGAATATGAGAAATTCTTGATATTATGAAAGAATTCTTTTCGCCAAAACGAGCAGGAACCGAATGTAACCCTTCTTTTTTATCGAATTCTCTATCTTGCAGAGCATAAAGAATATCGAACCCTGCCAGATTGAATGCAAGTCCTAAAGTCCAAAATCCTGCGATCCAAGAAAACTCCTCTCTAATTGCGATCCAAGTTGCAAGAGGTGCCAAACCGATCGTCAAACCAAGATAAAAATGGCATAAAAAAGTAAAACGTTTTGTATAAGAATAAGTTAATAGAAGAAATAGGGTAGGAAAAGAAAGATAAAAGGAAAGTGGATTTAAAAACCAACTCCCTATAAAAAATATTAGAGATGTTCCTATGATAAAAATCACTGCCATAAGATCCGAAATCTGACCGCTTGGGATCTCCCTGTTTGCTGTTCTCGGATTTTTAGCATCTATCTTACGATCCGCCCATCTATTAAATCCCATGGCGGCACTTCTTGCTCCCACCATACAGACCAAGATCCAAAACAATTTTTGCCCAATTACAAGAAGTGAAAGACTTGGCTCTTGCAAGATCGCGAGTACGAATGCGATCCCTGCAAATGGAAGAGCGAATAAAGTATGGGAGAATTTTATAAAACGACCGTATTTGCCTACGGCGGCAAGAGTGTTGGAAGCCATCAGAGGAAGTCTTATAGAATACTGTTAGTTAGAAAGCAGATTTTTTAGAACCAAAACGAAAATGGATGATTTTTTGACCTCCAGAAGAAATCCTCGTATCTATGATCCAAAACACGGATACCAAGCCAAATCCAAACGTTTCTTCTGAGGAAATTGATTCTCTATTAACAGAGATAGTATCTTCTAATGAACTACATTTCAAATGGTTAAATACTCTTTCTCTTTTGGAGCATATCGGCTCTCGTAAAATTCATACTAGCCAAACCGGGGCCTTGCTCTCCGAAATGGTTTTAAGGCATGCTTCGGAAGAAGCAAGACATGCCGCTTATTTTAAAAAATTGGCATTAAAAGTAAAACCTGAAGGCACTCAAACTTTCGAAAAGGATTCTTTACTTTGCGGATTTTCTGCAGTTTCCTATTTCCAAAAATTAGATTTTTCAGTAGAGAGATCTTTTGGTGGGGAAAACCTTCCAAAGCACACTAAATCATTTTTATGCTATTTATATGTTACAAAATTAATAGAAGAAAGAGCAGGTTTGGTGTATGAAACCTATGACCAAATCTTGGACCAAAAGAATATAGGAATTTCCGTAAAAGGTATCATCAAGGAAGAAGAATCACATCTTTCCGAAATGGATTCTCAGCTCTCCAAAATGGATCCTAAATTCGAGTCCAGAACATTGGAATTTAGAGAAAAAGAACAAAAACTTTTCCAAAAGTACTTTCAAAATTTAAGAAAAGAAGTTTTTCAATACTCTTTATCCAAATGAATTTTTTTCCAAAATTCGAGATCAAAAAACTAGGCGCTCTGATTTTTTTAGCCGGCCTAGTTCTTTTTGGACCTTCTCTTCAAACCCAATCTTCCTCCTCGGAACGAAAAGATTCTCCTATCGGACTCGTGGTTTATTGTCCTGTACAATCAGAGAAGGAAACTCCATTTGATTTCGAAAGAACCTTGGGCCTATGGTACAAAAGATATAAACAACAAAAGATCCAAGAAGGAGGAGGGGCTATCCTACTTGTATCCGCTCCCTATTTGCCTAAAACTTCAGACGAAATTGAAAGACTGAAAAAAAGTTTGGGTGCCGAGATCATATTCACTGGTCATCATTCCGTTATTCCTAAAACGGAAACTGTCCAGACTTCTAATAAAAAAATAAAAAAGAAGAAGGTTATAAAACGTAAAAAGAAATCTACCACAGCCGTAGAAACTAAAACGACTCCGGAACAACCTGAAAAATTAACTCCAAAACCGGATGATTCCAAACCAACAGAAACTGATCCTAAACAAGAAGTGAAGTCTCCGGTTTCTAAAAAGAAAATTTCTTCCAAGAAAAAATTAAAGAAGAAGGCACCAAAACTTGCCGCCAAAAAGCAACCAGTGATCCCTCCCGGAATTCTAACAGTGAAAGAAGAAGCTGGAATGAATTTCGTATTCTATTCTCCTTCTATAGAATCATTACAAGAAGATGAAAAAAAACAATCTACATGGATTGGCGACTTCAAGGCACAGTTTTCTAAAACATTCGAATCTCAGATATTCCACTTTTTGCTCGCGCAAGATCCGAGTGAAAAACCAAAAGAAGATATGAATCCGATCGCAGAAGGATTGTCTAATTTCAAAAAAGAACTTTCTGATACTTTACCTTCTATTGTTCTACTATCTTCTCCGCGGGCTTTGCGTTTCTTTAATGGAGAATATAGCTTTGGCTGTGGAGCAACCCCGGGTTCCTTAAAGATCAACGTTTTAGACTTATTTTTTAGGAATGGAAGACTGATCAGGATCAACGAAGAAGTCCAAACCTTAAATTCTCAAGAATCAAACAAGTCTTGGATCTTAGAATAAAACTTTCTTATTCTCTATTGTAAATCTAAACGAATTTACAGATTCTCTTTCTTCCAAAAATTGACTGTATGAGCTTGAATTGCGGGATCGTAGGACTTCCAAACGTAGGAAAATCAACCATATTTAACGCATTGACCAAGGCCGGTGCTGAAATGCAAAACTATCCGTTTTGTACAATCGAACCGAATAAGGGTATCGTAGAAGTTCCGGACGCAAGGCTGGACAGGCTCGTAGAACTTTATAAACCGCAGAAGAAAGTCCCAGCTATCATGGAATTCGTGGATATTGCCGGACTCGTAAAAGGTGCAAGCCAAGGGGAAGGCCTTGGAAATAAATTTCTTTCTCATATCAGAGAAGTGGATGCGATTTGCCATGTGGTCCGTGCATTCGAAGATGAGAATATTACTCATGTTCATGGGAAAATTAATCCAGTCGAAGACGCGCAAGTCGTCACAATGGAGCTTATCTTTGCGGATCTGGAATCCGTAGAAAAACAGCACCAGAAAGTTGCGAAAAATGCAAAGGCTGGAAATAAGGAAGCCCAGGAAACCGTTCAAGTTTTAGAGAAAATCCTAAATGTTCTTAAAGAAGGAAAACCGGCAAGGCTTGCAGATATCAAACCGGAAGAACAAAAACTGGTAAAAACATTCAATCTGATCACGTCCAAACCGGTACTTTACGTTGCAAATATCACAGATAAAGCAGCGATTGCGAAAGAAAACGCACTTGTAGATGCCGTTAAAAAAATGGCAGAGAGCGAAGGAGCGGAAGTTGTCACTCTTTGTGGGAAATTCGAAGAGGAAATTTCCGGCTTAAGTAAAGAAGAACAGTTAGAATTTCTAAGTGAGATCGGAGAGAAAAGTAGTGGTCTCGATAGAATGATCCAAGCTGCTTATAAACTTCTGGGACTTGTTACTTTTTTTACAGCTGGGGAAGTAGAGGCAAGAGCCTGGACCACTGGTGTAGGAAGCACCGGCCCGATTGCTGCGTCAGTAATCCATTCCGATTTTGAAAAAGGTTATGTCCGTGCAGAAGTAATGAAGTTCGAAGACTTGGATAGAACAGGTAGCCCAAACAAAGTAAAAGAAGAAGGTAGACTAAGGATCGAAGGAAAAGAATATATCGTCCAAGACGGAGATGTTATTTTCTTTAGAGTAAACGCTTAAGCGCCTTTGCCGCTACTTTCTTTACGATAAGAGTTTGGGTTAGTTCCAGTCAACTTTTTGAATTCCAGATAGAATGCTGATCTGGAACTAAATCCCGCCTTTGCACCTATCTCCGTCGTATTCTCATCCGGGAACTCATTTAACAATACTTTAGCTTCTTCGACCCTGTATTGATTGATCAAAGAAGGGAAATTTGTCTTAAACTCAGTATTGATCAGCTCGGAAAGTTGATGGATCGTGATCCCAAGTTCTTTGGCCATATGCTCTTCTTTTAAAGACTTGGTTAGATAAATTTTTTCTTTTTCCAATAAGGATTCAATCTTTATTACAAAGTCTTTCACATCCAAGGAAGAAAGATGGGTTTTACGATTGGAACCTTCTTCCTCTTTCCTTCTCAATATCTCTCTGGATAATAATGAAACGAATACAGTCAAAGGAGGGAGGTAATACAATACACCAAACACTGCCATTCTATTATAAGGGTAGAAGTCGAAATGGAAAATTGTCTTATACAGATCCAGAAGTAGGAAAATCCCCCAAACCGAAATAAAGAACATTTCGTAGACAGTATTATTCCTTATGGAAGAAATATGGGTCTTCCCAAAATAGAATAACATACATCCGTAATTGAGTACTAAAACTAGGATCCTATGATCGTACCAGAATTGATAAAGTGGTATGAGAGGATATAAGATACCTGCAAAACATACTAGCCAGAAGAATGGAGATCTGTAGACTAAACCTGAATTTTCCTTATTCCATGCGGCCAAATAGAAGAAAAAGGCAATATGAGTGATCCCCAGAAATAAGAAGTAATTATGACGAAATAGGTTATTCTCATTTCCAACGATGGACGCAAATTCTTTCCCATGCAAAAAATATAATGTGGCTCCCACAGAAATTAAATGAATAGGTAAGGCCAAAAACAAAGCCTTTCTGGATTTATAGTATAAATATAGATTATATCCGAAAGCTAAGAACAGCACGAACCCTACGCTTAAAAATAGAACGGATCTCAATCTAACGATCACCATATAATCATCTTCAGATAATAATCGAACAGGGTAATTGATATCTTCGTTGGATAATACGTAGAGGTAGAAGGTCCTTTCTTCTTTAGGTTCCAAACGTATATTAAAATGGGGAAGTGGGGAAATAAAGTCATTCCAGATAGGATCAAGGTCGTATCCGGCAAATCCTGCCTCGAAATTTCCCTTGGAATCCACTGAACAAAGTTCTGCGTCCGGAACATTCAGCCAAAGCAAAACCAAAGTCCTATGAAGTTGTTCAGTTCCGTCATTTGCGAGCCTGAACCTAAGCCAATTTCCGGAGTGGCTTCTTTTTAGACGTAAAACGTTTCCAGCATTATGGTGCCATTCCAATTGATGGAGAGAAGAAATTGTTTCCGGTTTACAATGCCGGAATTGGTATCCTCTATACCTATATTCCATCTTAGAACTGATATTTTCCACAGGGGAAGAGGGATTTAATCGAATGATTTCCGCGTTAGGAAGAGTAGGAGCTGCGCTTAAAAAATTTACTCCAAGAATACCCAGGAAGAATAAGATCAAAAATCGAAAATAGATATTAGTTAAGAAAGTATTTCGGATTCTTAAGCTGGATTGTTTCATTTACGCCTAATACCAGTGAATCCTTTTCCAGGTAGGATACCAGGTATTTTTCCAACGTCATCCTATTTTTTGGCAAAATTAATACCCAGGTCGAATATCGTTCAAAATTATAAGAAATTCCAAAAACCTAAACTCATTAATCTAAATTTATAATCTTGGAATTCTAAATTCTAAAGGTCTAGGCAAATAAACGAGGGCAACTGTTGACCTGGAATGGGAGAGGATTTGCCTTCTTTTCTCGATGGTTCCTTAGAAAAAACTAATTCCATTTACATTTACTAATTAGCCTTAAAGTATGATGCCAGGCTGTCATTAACTCTACAAATTCCAATTGTTCTGCTTATTAATTCAGCAAGAAAAGTCCAAAGGTTTAAATCTTAGAAAATTTTTCCTAAATCAGAATTTTTTAGTGTCCAATTTTATAAGTTTGGAAGGTCTTGTATTATATAAGTTCGTCCCTTCTTATGAAGGGAACTAAAAAAGTCGGGAAACCTGGACAACAAAACCCGAGGAGAAAAAACCAAATGGCAGATTCGGCGATTATACAGAACATACTTAACCCACCGGTACTGTTCTTCTTTTTAGGAATGGGAGTCATCATCTTCAAATCAGATTTGGTGATCCCTGAGGCACTTTCGAAATTCTTTTCGATGTATCTACTTTTCGCTATCGGGTTCAAGGGAGGTCACGAGCTATTTAAGACTCCTTTTAGTTCCGAGCATGCGCTGACCCTATTAGCATGTAGTGTTATGGCTACTTTGGTGCCGATCTACGCGTATTATATTCTTAAGATCAAATTAGAAAAGCATAACGCTGCTGCTTTGGCCGGATCATTCGGGTCCATCAGTGCGGTGACCTTCGTAACTGCTGGTGCTTACCTTCATAATTTGAATATCGAATACGGTGGTTTCATCGTTGCAGGTATGGCTCTTATGGAATCTCCAGCAATCGTGATCGCGGTTATTTTGGATAGACTTTCCAAAAACAAAGCGAACGGCGGCGGATCCATTAACTGGAAAGCGCTTCTTCATGAAGCATTATTTGGATCTTCCATCTATCTTTTAGTAGGTGCATTGATCGTAGGTTATTTAACCGGAGACAGCGGCTGGAATGCTGAGAAACCGTTCACTGAGGACTTATTTAAAGGAATCCTAACATTCTTCCTTTTGGATATGGGGATCTCCGCAGCAAAAAGATTCAAAGAACTTACTCACGTAGGCTTCTTTTTGATCGCTGCAGCAATCATATTAATGGTGATCAACGCGAGCGTAGGCTTACTTCTCACTAAGGCGATTCATATGCCGGAAGGGGATGCATTAATGTTCGTAGTTCTTTGCGCTTCCGCTTCTTATATCGCGGTTCCTGCGGCAATGAAGGATATGATCCCGGAAGCGAATCCGAGTATTTATCTTACGGTGGCTCTCTCAATCGTATTCCCGATCAATATCATCCTTGGTATTCCATTGTATCACTACTTAGTAAAAGCTATCATGTAGGGTATTTTTCCCCTCCGGGAGTTTATCTCGGAGGGTTTATTTTTATTTAATATAAAAAAAACGTAAAATTCTTTGGACAATCCTCAAAACCTGGGGATTTTGTATCCGGTTTTAAATTTTAGAAGGAATTTCTAATATTTGGGACAAATAAAACACGGAGAACCATATGAAAATGTTTCAATTTCTTATAAAGAATCCGCAAGTTCAAAAATTTGCAGGAAGTTCAAGTTTAGTATTAATATTCCTTGTGTTCGGTTCTCAAGGTATTTTCGCTCAAACAGCGAACAAAGGTACCGTTACAGCCGAACCTAATCCTACTGCAACTCCAGCCGTTCCTCAGAAAACCGCTGCCGAAGAAGAGGATAGCTATGTATCTCCTATGAAATCAGGCGGTTTAACTCCTGACTACACAAGGAGTATGTTTTTCGAACCAGAACTCGGGAAAAAAGTCGCCAACCATAAAAAAGCATGGCTGAACGATTGGATCCGTATCGGAGCCTATGTTCGCCCTAGATACGAGGACAGATACAATCTAGCATTCGATAAGTCGAATAAAGGTTATACATCCAGGGCGATGCAAACCTCTCAGGTCTTCTTCATTATAGATCCGAGCCCTTATTTTTCCGCAAAAGTCACTCTTCAAGATGCAAGAGTTTGGGGAGGGGAAACTGCTGCTAGTGTAGGAGATGTTCGTGCAAACGTATTCGATGCAGCAGGTACAACTACCACTAGCAATCCGGCTGCTGCAGGCGGGACCACTATCCCAAGCCAAACCACGGTTCGAGAAGCCTTCGTAATGTTAAAAAAACTACCTTTGGACGCAAAAGTCCAGTTCGGTAGACAGATTTTAGCATACGGAGACCAGAGATTATTAGGTGGAGCAAACTGGACGATAAACGGTCTGTCGTATGACGGAGCTCGTATCATGTTTGATCAAGACAATTATAAGATCCATTTCTTTGGAACTAAAATTGCCGCCAATCAAAACGGTGTAAACGGAGTAGTTTCGGCTAACGCTCCGGTCACTATCACAGATCCTGTTACTAAAAAAGCAACAGTTGTGAATCCTGGACAACCGGACCAGTACATAGTAGGTACTTATAACTCTGTAACTGCGAAAGATTGGTTTACTCTGGATGTTTATTCCATCGGACTTTTGACCAAAAAAACCGCGATAGCTGGAGCTAAATCGGACTTAGATCTATATAATAACTCTTGGGCAAAACAGCAAAGCGACCTGATTACCACCGGTTTCAGGATCACTAATAGAACTGCAAATAACAATCTTCCTAAGGACGGATTCTGGGGAGCTTGGGATTGGGCAATCGAAAGCGCCTGGCAGAGTGGAGCTACAGGACAAAGAAACGTAAAAGATCCACTTTTAGATTCTTACGTTCAGCAAAATATCGCAGGAATGGCCGGACAAAGTTACGGCACTCAAGCTCAAAAATATTCCGGATCAATGCATGTTCTCCAAACAGGTTATACTTTCTTTGAAAAATTAAGAGCAGGTTTTCAATATACCTACGCATCCGGGGATAATAATCGCACTGATGGAAGTAACGGAACATTCCAAACTCTTACAAACCCACGATTCGGAGTATTTCCTTATTGGAATAACGTAGCAGGTCTTTCAGAGAATATCGATGTTAAAAACTTAAGTTCTTATAATATCAATTTTTCGTATAAGACCGACCATTACGGAACATTCTACGCTGCATATATCATCAATAATAAGGTGCAAACCCAGGATGCTTGGTATGCGATCAATGGTACTGCAAATACAGGAGCTTCTACGGAAAGTAATGGTGTAGGGCAGACTACGATCTCAGTTGGCGGAACTGGCAAAAATATTTATAACGAGTTCGACTTAACTTGGATGTACGTTGTAAATGATTATGTTTCGATCTGGATCGGTGGTGGTATCTTGACTGCAGGTAATGCTGTTAAGAATCAGAGAAACGCTCTCTATCATTACAATCTTCAACCTGTTGGAACTGAATCAGCAGGTCTTCATTTAAATACAGGAGTTGCGACAGGAGCGAACGGAACAGCCTCAATGGCTCATATGTTCTTCTTCCAAGTAAACGCAGGCTTCTAAAAAGGAACACGTATGACAGTATTGGCTTATCTATCCGTCATAACTTCTCTTCTCGCACCTTTTCTAATAGGGAATGTGCTTGGAGTGGATTTTTTCGGGAAAGATAGTTCGATCGGTCTTGGGTTATCTCTCCAAGCGATACTAGGTGGCTTTATAGCCGTATATGTTTACGGTTATGAAAAAGAAAGAAAGGCGTTGGTCATTTTTGGCTACGCCGTTTTTTTTCTAAGCACAGGGATTTGTTACCTGGTAGGAAAAAGTTTGTGGTTAGTCCTTTTCTGGGAATTATCCACGATAAGCGCCTTTCTTCTGTATATTGGAGGCAAATGGAATGACGCCTCCATCCGAAGTTTCGTAGCCTTAGTTGCTGCGGGAGGGATCGGGGCCTTCTTCTTTACATTCTGGATCTTTTCAAATGATCCAAGATCCGGTTTATTTTTCCTGATCTTGGGACTTTTGATCAAGTCCGCTTTTTTTGGAGTTCATTTCTGGTTGCCGGAAGCTCACGCAGGAGCACCTGCACATGCTTCCGCGGCTTATTCTGGCTTATTAGTAAATTTGCCTCTTGTATTATTTTCCAAATTTGCTCTTCCACTTTTGCCTGGAACCCATTATGCAACAATCCTAATACCGTTAGCCGGAATCGGAGTATTATGGGCCGGTATCACCGCATTATTTAGTAGAGAAGTCAAAAAATCCATCGCATATAGCACAGTGGAGAATATGAACTTCTTATGGTTGAGCCTACTTATTTCCGCTTATTGGCAATCCAGTGAGCAAGAAAGTTTAAGAATGCTAAGTAAGGCATTCGGAGTTCTCTTCCTGATCTCCCTGGTACATCATAGTATCAGTAAAACATTCCAGTTCTTATTCTTCGGATACCTTACTAAATTATCAGGGAAATCCGAATCGGATGAAAACACAGGTATTGGAAGGATCAGTGGAATTCCTACATTCTTAGCTGCAATCGGAACCATGAGTTTTCTCGCGATTCCCGGAACTACGGGCTTCTTATCCGAGTCCACATTTATCAAATTATTATCTGCAGTTTTAGAAGTTACCGATACAAGTGCAGCACTTGTTCTTCCACTTCTAATCTTAGTCTGCACCGGTTTAGCGGTGGGAGCAGCGGCTCACTTAAAACTTTTCCTTGGACTTGTTCTTTCCAGGCCTCGTACAAATTTCGAAGATCATGGGAAGAATACTACCATCAATGTTTCCTTATTTTTGACCGGTGCCTTGGTACTAGTCTCACCCTTGATCATCTTAAGTCTCACAAACTATTATGCAGTGAGAGTGGAATGGTTGGATTCCTCTTGGTTTAGAGGGATTGGGATCTTAAACGTAATCGGTTTAGTTATACTGTTAAGCGTAGGGTTGTTAGGACTCAGACATAAGATCAAAGAGAGAAAACTGTGGGATTGTGGCGGCTTATTCGGCGGATCGGAGGTAGCGATCACGAGTTCGGCTCTTTCCGATCCGCTAGCCGCTCCTTTAGGCAGATATTTTGCCGATGAGGCTGGAAATTCCAGATTAGACAAAGGATTCATTAAGATTTTATTAAGAATTCTTTCCTCTTTGAAAGCTAAGATCAGAGGAGCGGATGATGAATCCATTTCCGTAGACTTAACTTATTCTTCTTTCACTGTATTAACAATTTTGATCGTAATCATCATCGTTCGTCTTGCGGAGGGAGACATATGGTCACAGCTACTTTCTTATTGGGCATTCTGATCCAGATCTTAGCCTTTATATCCCTTCCTTTCTTATGCGGAGGAATTCTCCAAAAGATCAGAGCTTATGCTCAAGGTAGAAGAGGTGCACCTGTTCTGCAGATACTTTATGATACCGTTCGAATGATCAAAAAAAGTCCTATAGACGGTCCTTTCTCCGGATTTTTCTCTGAAAGTTCTGCAATATTCGCTTTTGCTTTCGGATTAGTTTTATGGTCTCTGGTTTCTTTCGAATGGGCTTCCTTATTACTGATCCCATTTTTAATAGGAATGATCCGATTTGCAACTGTGGCTTACGCAGTTGAGAACGGAACTTCTTTCGGTGGGATGGGAGCAGCAAGAGAAACTCTTCTTTTCATTTTCGGAGAACCAATTCTGATCTTAGTACTTGTAGTATTAGAATCTAACGTAGTATTTCACGAAAACTTCGCACATATTTCTTTTGCGATCTTGTTTTTCTTAGGAGCTACATTGATCGTTCTTTCCGAACTCGCCAAACCACCATTTGATGATCCAAGAACTCACTTAGAACTTACAATGGTTCACGAAGCGATGTTACTCGAAGCATCCGGAAGAACTAGAGCATTCTTTGAACTGGCTCACCAATTCAAAACAGCTTCTTTGTTCTTACTCCTCACCAAACTGGGACTGGAACATATGGAAGTATTCTTAGGAGTTTCTTCTGTTCCGATATGGAAAGAGTTAGCTTCCTTCGGAGGAGCAATTCTCCTTTCCGCGTTAATCGGTTATTGGGAAGCAAATAGCACAAGAAGAAAATGGATCTGGATCCCGGAATTACTCGGACTGAATTTTATCTTCATGCTAATCTTGGGAATTCTTCTAAAACTAGGTAAATAAATATGAGCGCAGACCTTAGTTATCTTATCATTCTACTGACCGGTGTGGTCATTCTTTTAGAGAACAGGCTCAAGAGGGTAGTTATCCTTTTGGGAATCCAAGGTTTTCTTTTACTCCTTCCTTTATACCAAGAAGAAAGTGGAGACGGTTTCCATTCTATCTTTTTAGCGGCAATGGTGATCGTATTCAAAGGGTTCCTAACTCCTATCATTCTTTTTTGGACAGCGAGAAGAATACATTCACCTGAATCAACTTTTCCTAAAGTAGGATATCTTCCTACACTCGCACTTTTATTCGCGGGTGCAGCGGCATGTTACTTCTTTATGGATATGGTTTCCGCATTTTTCGGAAAATCACATCAATACGGCTTATTGTATGTGCTTCTTCTAATATACATCGGTGTGATCGGTTTTATTGTAAGAAGGAACTGGATTGGTGTGATCGCATGTTTTAGTATCTTTGAGAACGGAACATTTTTACTCACTCTACTCCTAAAATCGGGAGTCCCCATAGGGAGTGAGTTTGGTTCCTTCTTAGACGCGGTCCTAATTATCGGTGCAGGCGCCGCACTCAGGATCAATAGCGAACAATATAAGGGAGAAGTGTCCAGATGAACTTCGATATTCTTTTAGGGATCGGAGCTGGAGTCTTCGTCCTAATTTTTCTAACTTATGTTTTAGCTCCTACAAAGAACCAGACCAATTTACTTTTTTGGTCGATCTTACTTATTATTTGCGCTGCAATCAATTTTGCAGTTTGGATCATAAGAGATTGGAATGAAGAAGGCACCACATTACAATGGGTCTTGATAGAAGCGACCACATTCGTGGGAGCATTGCTCATCTCTTCCAGTAGAACCGTAAAATCATTTCCGATCGCTTGGAAATTTTTGCTTATCAATTCTTTCGGATTAGGTATCGCATTCTTAGGAATTATATTGATCCGTTCTTCTTTGCATGTGATCAATCAACCGATCGAATTTTTGGCGGCCAACTCTTCTTCTCATCCTGAGATCATCTGGGTGGAAATTGGTCTCTGGCTAGCAATCTTTGGGTATACTGCAAAGCTTGGGCTTTTCCCTAACCATGTTTGGATTGAAGATACGTATGGAGAAAGCCCTACTCAAGTTTCTTCCTTACTTTCCTCCTTCATTCCCGTTTCGGTTTGTTTTGCGCTTAGACCTTTCGTTCATTTAGATCATCAACTTTTTCCTCATACATTCAGTGGAGCAGACGGTCTGCTAGTCTTAGGGATATTAACGATCCTATTAAGTATTTTTGCAGTCTATGATCGCGACGATATCAGAAGGATTTCGGCAAAAGTTGCTCTTTTCCATACCGGAGCCTTGGCTGTTTTTCTTTGGATGGACCTAAGCGATACTGCCTTCTTATTCATGATGGCGACTAACTTAGTGGTGAAATCCCTTTTATTCATCAGTATGGGAATTGTTAGAATGGATGCCGGAAAAAGAGAACTTCATAAGATCATACAAGCGGACTCCATCAACAAACCAGCTTTGTCTCTATTTATTTTAGCTCTCTTTTTAGCATTCGTGATGCCTGGATCACCTATATTTGTGACGGATATCATTCTGATCAAGGCCGGGCAGATTGGTGGAAAAGCATTCGTGATCTTGGTTCCGATCTTAGGAATCGTATTCTTCGGAGTGATGTTATATAAACTAGCGCCACTATTGAATATTAAAGGAAGACCATTTTCAAAAGATCTCTCTACCATTCTTAGGATCAGAATGACCAACGGATTTTTCCTACTTCTACTTCTTCTCAGCACAGGTTGTTGGGGATTTTACCTTTTATTACAAGGTGTATTATGAGAAACGTTACCGGAATTTTTCACACTTCGGAAACGAAACAAACCCATCGTTTCTGGCTGACTCGGGAAGGAATAGAGAAAGAAACTCTTTCCAAAACCGCGGAAAAAAATTTATACGAGGATCATTCCAATCCGATTTGGGTCCTTAGACATAGCTTGGGTATCGACCAAGGTTCTGAAGATTATTCTTCTATGGATTATGAAAGATATCTGTCCCAAGATAGAAAACATCTTCTCGAAAAATTCCTGACTAAATCCGGGATCAAAGATTTGGTTTATAGAGGGATTAATGTCCCTGTTCCAAATTCTTTTTATTCACATGCAGTTGGACCGATCCATGCCGGTGTGATCGAACCGGGACATTTTCGTTTTATCGTAGAAGGAGAAGAGATCCGAAATCTGGATATTCGTCTAGGCTTTCAGAAGAGAGGTCTTCTGGAAAAAATGAAAGGCCTAAACAAGGACTCTATCTCTCCGTATGCGGAAGCAATCTCGGGTGATTCTACAATCGCTTATGCAATTGCATTCAGTAAAGCATTCGAAGAGGCTCACGGTATCCAAGTTCCGGAAGAAGTCAACTTTGCAAGAACAGTTTTATTAGAGATCGAAAGGATCGCGATCCATATCGGAGATATGGGAGCAATTGCGGGTGACGTAGGATATTATCCTCTCCAAGGTGTCTGCGCCATGCAGAGAGGAGTTCCTTTAGGAGTGATGGAAGCTCTAACAGGTTCCCGTTTTGGAAGAGGAGCCTTAAGTCCTGGAAAAGTAAGGCTTAAAAAAGAACTTACTGAATCCTTCTTAAACGACCTAACAAAAAGAATCCAAGATGTTACTTCGGACGTAGCAGGACATTTTGAAAGAGCTGCAAACAAATCTACAAACAGAGAAAGATTGCAGCTTTGCGGAGTTCTTACTCATAAACAACTCAAGGACCTTGGATTTGTGGGAATGGTAGAAAAGTGTACAGGCCATTCCAGAGATCTTCGTTATCATGATCCTAGTTATTCTCTCGCAGGAGAATCCATCAATTTGGATCTGGATGCAGGCCAAATGAAAGGAGATGCTTGGGCACGATTCTATCTTCGTTACGAAGAATTGAAGAATAGTGGTCGTTGGTTAGCCAAGGCAATCCCAGTATTAAAGAATTTTCATAAAGTATACGAAAGTTTTGAAAAAGCGAAAGTTTCCAAGGCAAAATCCGGGGTTTATTTCGGTTCTGCAGAAGGATGGAGAGGGCCAGTTTTAGTTTCCTTCTCTCTAAGTTCTTCCGGAGATATTTCGGAAGCCTATGTAAGAGATCCTTCCGTTTTGAACTGGCATGCTTTAGAACTTGCCGTTAGGGGAGAGAATATAGGGGACTTTCCTCTGAATAATAAATCTTTCAACCTCAGTTATGTTGGAGTGGATCTATGAAACAAATCCAGGAAATCATCAATATATTCCGTCCGGCAAAAAATCTAAATTTTGAGAAGATGGGACCGACCAATCCGAATGCGAGAGGTATCCCGGTTCCTACTTCTAAAAAAGGATTTCATTTAGACAAATCGATCGAGAAGGTTTGTCCAACAGGAGGATTAAAAGTATCTTCTTCTAAGGATATTACATTCGATTATGGCGCATGTTTGCAATGCGGTCATTGTGTAGAAGCCTCTGCCGGACAATTAGAAAACTCAGGATTTGTTCACGTATACTCGGTGGACAGAGAAGCATTAAAAGTACGTTATATTGATGGAATTCCATCTTCATACGAGGAAGAAGTTTCCGAAAACGTAAAACAATTCCGTAAGATCACTAAAAACACTGGCTTCCAATATAGAGAAGTTGCAGCAAGTGGGAATAACGCAACAGAAGCAGAGATCAATGCAAGTTTCAATGCCGTTTTCGACAGTGAAGCAAGTATGGTAAGGGTAGTAGCTTCTCCCAAACATTCTGATGCAGTCGTATTCGCAGGCCCGGTTGGGCCGAATATGGAAATCCCTTTGCAAGTAGCTTGGGACACAACTCCAGGACCGAAGGCATTGATCGCATGCGGAACCGAAGCCGTTTCCGGTGGATTATTCCAGAGAGGAAAATTACCAAAAGAACCGGACTTGTTTATCGGAGGAGATCCTCCAAGACCGGATGTAATCGTAAGTGCGTTTCGCTATTTGATGGGCAAAAAGAAGTTCTCCTTTAGAGGAGAACTCTCCAAATTCATTTCGGAACGACGTTCTAAATCTTAAATCTCATCAGGAAGCTTTTACGTAGATATGATCATTTCACCTGCGTAAAACGCTTCCTTCGTTTTTAAACCGATTCCCGAAAATTTATCTTCCCCGTTTATATCGGAGATCACATCGGTAGGATAAGAAATCCTTGGATCTAATTTTGTATGGATTGGATAAAATCTTTTTTGATCCAGATAAGAATAAGTGGTCAATATCACTACTTCCTGGCTTTGAAAAACAGCCTCTAAATTACGGACCATTGTATTTACGCGAGAAGAAACGTTTTCATTAAAATCTTCCCAGGTCCTAAGTTCTCCAGAAATTTCCACATTCAAATGAATGATAGAAGGGTAGGGTTTAGGATCATTTTGCCTATTCTTATCCAAAACTTTTTTGGCAACGAGAAGTGCATCCGTATCATCCCCTCTTCCCGTTTTCACCAAAACGGCTTTATTTCTTTGTAATAGTTCGAAACCTTCTCCATAACAGATCAGTTCTTCTGCATGATCCAAATGTTTCCAGCGTTCTTCCGCAGCTAATTTAGAAAGTTTACGTTTTTGATTTAATGTATAAGCCACGTTCCAAATAATTTGGTACAACAAACTAGGAAGAAGTGTAGAGGGTAGCCCCTTAATCTCGGAAAGTTTTTGATAGACTGCATGAAATAGATCCGGTTGAATCAATTTTTGGATTTCTATCTCTCCGGCTGAAATGATCGCAGAAATTTCACGGATCAAAAAAGACTTAAGGGAAAGAGAAGTCTGAAAATCTGCATAAAAATCAGGAACTTTTCCTGAAAATAGTTCTTCTGGAGTCTTGAATCCGACATTTTTAGAAATTGCAGGATCCTTAATTTGGTATTTTAAAAAAGCAGAATGGAATATTTCAGAAGGTTCGTTAAATCCGAAATTTGTAACTATCTCTTGGGAATCTATAATAGTTCCATCATCGAATATTAAAGTTTCAGACATCAGATCTGTATTTGTGATACCTTCTATCACATATAGTTGTTCTTTAGGAAAAATTTTTCGAACTGCTTCCGTCTGATCTTTGATGGCAGCACGGGCAGCTTCTTCATTTCCACCGTGAGCTGCGCAACCTAGGCCCGGAATATCTGATCTGTGCATGTATGCAATAAATAGGGCAGGCATCCCTGGGGTGTTGCATAACGCATCGTTCACAACTCTATCGATACGATTCCAGAACCAAAAATTATTCAAGCTAGTAGAAACAATATTACCATCTGTTCTACCGAAACGGATTGTCGTAACAGGATAACCTTTCAATTTACTACCGTGAACTCGTCCGTCTATACATTTAGTGACTAGTACTTTAGGAGTTCTTAAACTAAATTCACGGATCACATGTTTCATTCTGTGGATCGTTTCCGATTGCAGAACATTTTCTTTTAAATATTGATCTATGTATTCTTTTGCCGGTCCCAATTGAATTCTCCTATCTTTAAGTCCGTAGAATACTTTCCCAATCCAGCAAACTTCTATTTATAATTCTAGATTAATTAAATACTCATCTCTTGGAAATCCATTTATGCGACAGAAGAATGGTTATAAGTTGAATAAAAACGAAACTCTACTTTAGCGTTTTTCACCTTATGTTCAGCCTATTTACATACGAAATCGGAACCCTAAAAGGTTAAAAAAAAGAGAAAAACTCAGAGAAATAAATACAAAAGTGATTTGACCGGTTGGGCGACGTAATTAATATGGTCTTTACGCCTGAAGGATATCGCCCGGGAGGGA